>NZ_DJBE01000002.1:0-97231 GCF_002429925.1 Acinetobacter sp. UBA5984 | reverse complement strand
TAACGTGTGGCTTATTACGTTCGAACTTAGCCTTAGCCATGAGATCTTCCTTTTTGAACTGCTCATGCAGGATCACTGCATGAGCGCTTGGTTTTTAACTATGAATTAGTTTGGGCTTATAGTAATCGAAAGATTACTCGTCGTCACCTTTTTTACCGCCAGACTGGAACTTAGAAATGATGCCGTCAGCCACGTTACGTGGAGTTTCAGCATATTTAGCAAATTCCATAGAGTAAGTCGCACGACCTTGAGACATAGAACGCATATGAGTTGCGTAACCAAACATCTCAGCAAGTGGAACTTCAGCTTTAATTGCTTTAGTACCACCAGGTAAATCGTCCATACCCTGAACCATACCACGACGACGGTTTAAGTCACCCATGATATCGCCCATGTAGTCTTCTGGAGTTTCTACTTCAACTTTCATGATAGGTTCAAGAAGAACAGGATCTGCTTTCATGAAACCGTCACGGAAGGCATAAGAACCAGCCATCTTGAACGATAATTCGTCAGAGTCGACATCATGGTAAGAACCGTCGAACAATGTCGCTTTGATGCCAACTACTGGATAACCAGCAAGGACACCATTCTTCATACGTTCTTGGATACCTTTGTCAACTGCACCAAAGAATTCTTTAGGTACCACACCACCTACAACTTCTTCAGCGAATTCGTATTCTTTACCAGCTTCAGGATCAAGCGGTTCTAAACGTACGTATACGTGACCGAATTTACCTTTACCACCAGTTTGACGTACGAACTTACCTTCTTGCTCAACAGTCTTTTTGATTGTTTCGCGGTAAGCAACCATTGGTTTACCAATGTTCGCTTCAACGTTGAATTCACGTTTCATACGGTCAACGATGATGTCAAGGTGAAGCTCACCCATACCAGCAATAATTGTTTGACCAGATTCTTCGTCAGTACGAACGCGGAATGATGGATCTTCCTTAGCCAAACGACCTAAAGCGATAGACATTTTTTCTTGGTCAGCTTTAGTTTTTGGTTCAACAGCCAATGCAATTACTGGCTCTGGGAATTCCATACGTTCTAGAGTGATGATGTTTTTCTCATCACATAGTGTATCACCAGTAGTTACGTCTTTAAGACCTACACACGCAGCGATGTCACCAGCACGGATTTCCTCAACGTCTTGACGATCGTTCGCGTGCATTTGCACGATACGGCCGATACGTTCACGTTTAGATTTNNGCTTTAGTTTCAGCTTTGTCGTCAAGGATACCTTCGATTGCTTTAACTTCAGTAGGAGACGGCAAGAATTCAATTACTGCGTCCAACATACGTTGAACACCTTTGTTTTTGAACGCTGTACCACAAAGCATTGGTTGAATTTCACAAGCCAATGTTTGAACACGAAGACCAGCAACGATTTGCTCTTTAGTCAAATCACCGTTGTTCAGGTATTCATCCATTAACTCTTCAGAAGCCTCAGCAGCAGCTTCAACCATGTTTGTACGCCATTCTTCAGCAGTTTCTTGAAGATCAGCAGGGATATCACCGTACTCGAACTTCATACCTTGTGAAGCTTCGTCCCAAATGATCGCTTTCATTTCGATCAGGTCGATAACGCCTTGGAAGTTTTCTTCAGCGCCAACAGGGATTACTACAGGTACAGGGTGCGCACCAAGACGTGTTTTCATTTGTTCAACAACACGGAAGAAGTTTGCACCAGTACGGTCCATCTTGTTCACGAATGCTAAACGAGGCACTTGGTATTTGTTCGCTTGACGCCATACAGTTTCAGACTGAGGTTGTACACCACCTACAGCACAGTAAACCATACATGCACCATCAAGAACACGCATAGAACGCTCAACTTCGATTGTGAAGTCAACGTGTCCCGGGGTATCAATTACGTTGATACGGTGTTCTGGGAACTGCTTAGACATACCTGACCAGAATGTAGTGGTAGCAGCAGAAGTAATGGTAATACCACGTTCTTGCTCTTGCTCCATCCAGTCCATTGTTGCTGCACCATCATGTACTTCACCAATTTTGTGAGATACACCTGTGTAGAACAAGATACGTTCAGTAGTTGTGGTCTTACCCGCATCGATGTGCGCAGAAATACCAATATTACGATAACGAGAAATTGGGGTTTGACGAGCCATGATTTCTTGCATTCCTAAATTTTGTTGTTTAAAACAGGACGCTTTAAGCTGCCTGGCAGCTTAAAGCGATTCGATGACAAAACAGCGAAAACTGGCTCATCATCCTCCTGAATAGGGGCTGTTTTAACCGCTTAGAAGCGATAGTGAGAGAAGGCTTTGTTGGCTTCAGCCATACGGTGCACATCTTCACGTTTTTTAACCGCTGCGCCTTTACCTTCAGCTGCATCAAGCAACTCGCCAGCAAGACGTAAAGCCATAGTTTTTTCAGAACGCTTAGCAGCAGCATCTACTAACCAACGCATAGCCAAGGCAGTACGACGGGATGGGCGCACTTCCATAGGTACCTGGTATGTAGCACCACCAACACGGCGTGCTTTTACTTCGACCATAGGACGAACTTTTTCAAGAGTAGTCTCGAAAAATTCAACTGGGTCTACTTTAGATTTTTCTTGAACGCGGTCTAAAGCACCGTAAACGATACTTTCAGCAATAGATTTTTTACCATCTTGCATTACGTGGTTCATGAATTTAGCGATTGTTTGGCTGCTGAACTTAGGATCCGGAAGGATTTCACGAGCAGCGACTACGCGACGTCTTGGCATTTTAAAACTACCTATAAATATGACACTTCAGGTTAATCCAGCAGTAGCACAAAGTGTCGTGTGCATTCGCTGGCCTTACTACACGTCGCTTGAATTTTCACAAAATTAAATGCAGAAATCAGACAAGCGAGACGATAAAGGATTGCAGTTCTAGCGAACTAAGAGCTTAATCTCGAAAGATTATTTCTTAGGACGTTTAGTACCGTATTTAGAACGAGCTTGGTTACGATCTTTAACACCAGCACAGTCTAAAGAACCACGAACGGTATGGTAACGTACACCTGGTAAGTCTTTAACACGACCACCACGGATAAGAACAACACTGTGCTCTTGTAGGTTATGGCCTTCACCACCGATGTAGCTAGAAACTTCGAAACCTGAAGTTAAGCGAACACGGCAAACTTTACGCATTGCTGAGTTAGGTTTTTTAGGTGTAGTTGTGTAAACACGTGTACAAACACCACGGCGCTGTGGACAAGCCTTCAACGCAGGAACTTTAGATTTTTCAACTAAAGTCGTACGACCCTTACGGATCAACTGATTTGTTGTTGCCATGTGGCAATTCTCCCGTTAATAAAAAGCCCCAAAAAAATACTACTTTTTGAGGGCATGCAATTGTATGTCAAGATGCAAAATCGGTCAATATGCCGGAGTCAGGCAAAACACGATCTCATCTCGACTTTAAGCGCTAATTTTATGGTGAAAATCACTTATTTTTTCGATTTTGTGGCAGCATTTTTTGTAACATCTTCCGTAGTTTCCTCAGCTTGCGTTTGTTTGTCTGCAGCCTCAGACTTTTCTAGATTGTTTGTATCCGTCTCTTGTTCAGCGGCTGCCTGTAACATTTCTGTGTCATTTTCCTGCAAGCCAAGCTCTTCTTCCAGTGCTGCATCTGCATCAAAAGAATCTTTTGGAATAGCCGGTTTTTGTTCCTGTTTAGCATCTGCGTGTTCAACCAATTTATCGGTCAATTCATCCAGACCTTCGCTGACCTTTTCATCTTTTTTCACTTCAGCTTCTTCCGGGCTCAAGCTTTCCTGATCTTTCTTGACCAGTTTGACCTGCTTGATGGTTTGATTGCCTTCAATTGGGATTTCTTTATCCAGAATTGGCTTATCTTTATCCGCTGCCGAATGGTCAAGATTTTCCATCAGCTTCGGTGCCGCCTGCTGGAGCAGATCAACGGCTTTTTCATAGGCAGCATATGGTGACAAGCCTAGGTCTTGATGTTGTTGCAGATACTGACGGGCATGCGAGAATACTTCTTGAGCTTTCTGGTTCACGTCATTCACAAAGCGATGACTATAGACTGCGCCAATCCCTGCACTCGCCAATGGAGTCAGTTTGGTTAACTGCTCTAATAAAGACAGTTTCGGGAAATGGTTCATCCATTCCCACTTCATACTACCATCCTGATTGCTGAGCCATTTTTTCAGTGTTTCCACATCATTGCTTGATCCAAGCATAGTCTGCAACTGGGAAAGGTCATGTGTTTTCAAAGTACTGCTCAGCGCTTTAAGCCCCATCAACAGCGCCTGTTTTTCTGCAATCAGACTGAGATCAATCTGTCTAAAGATATGCTGTACAATTTCCTGATCGTCTTCCTTGCTCAGGTCAAAACCATAAGAACGTCCCACTTGATAGATGGTACGCAGTGCCATCAGTAAAGAAGCTGGAATATCAATCGCAGTTCCCAATACCCCAGTGACACCACTTACAGCGCCTTGTACTGTCGCCATCCATTTATTTTGTTCGGCAAACGCCTGAGAAATGCGTTGTGAACGCGTAGTATCCTGAGTCAGTTCTTCTAGATCCTTTGCCCCTGCTTCATTCAGGATGGCATCAACTGAACTCATTTGGTTACTAAACTGATTCAGGTGATTATAAAAGTAGTCAGATACTTTGTCGGCCAGCTGGGGAGAAACAAAATGCGCGACATTATTCACGGTATTAAAACGACGGCCCAGCAGCTGACGGGAGACATTTGGAAGATGTTCGCGTAGCATGTCTTTGGGATTTTCATATTTTTTTGAAGCAAAAGGGCTTTTGACTTTTGCCGAGCCATCAACAGCATGATCGGTATTGAAGGTTTTAGTCACAGAATCTGGCGCAACATGATTTAACAGTTCCAAACCTGTTGAACTGAACTTTTTCGCCACTCCAAAGGCATTCGAAATCAGACCATTAGATTGTTTATTATTAGCATTTACCATTTTTTACCTCAGCATGCACGTGCTTGTATTTGGTATAAATACTAGGTGTAGTCAGCATTTATCTCAACCTTATTCTGTTTCATTTAGTAAAAGCTCTACACAGTACTTTATAAACTCAACCTACTGTCACACGGCATAACATTTGCCATAAGATTTCAAAAATCTTTCTGCTATGATGTTCTGCATTGTGAAATAGGGGTTAGCGCTATATTTTGCTGTCTTATCAACGCTAAATATCTCCCGCTGCCCCAGAGATAAACTATAAGGATCTGTAGATGAAACGTGTTGTCATCACTGGTATGGGTATTAACTCGTGCATTGGTAATACATTAGAGGATGTGAATCACTCTTTACAAAACGGGATTTCAGGAACACGTTTTAATCCGACTTATGCTGAACTGAATTTCAAAAGCCATGTGAGCGCTGCTGCTGAACAGGATTTTGATGGTATTGACCGTAAGCTGAAACGCTTTATGGGCGTTTGTGCAATGTATGCCTACAACGCCGCTGTGGCTGCCGTTGAGCACGCAGGTTTAAAGCAGGAAGACCTGGCGAATAATCCACGTTATGGTATTGCCGGTGGTTCAGGTGGCAACTCGACAGCTTCTGTAGTAGAAATGACAAAATTGCTAGAAGAAAAAGGCGCACGCAAAGTTGGTCCATTCTTCGTACCACGCAACATGTCGAATACCATTACAGCAAACGTCGGTGTCGCATTTAAATTACAAGGGATTGCACACTCGATTACTAGCGCTTGTGCAACTTCTGCCGATGCAATTGGTTATGCTTATAACCTGATCCAACTGGGTAAACAGGATTTAATGCTTGCCGGTGGTGGTGAAGAAGATCACTGGTCTCAAAGCCTGCTGTTTGATGCGATGGGTGCACTGTGCTCTAAATACAACGACACACCTGAAACAGCTTCTCGTCCATATTCAGCAGACCGTGACGGTTTCGTGATTGCTGGCGGTGGCGGTTTCGTGGTGCTTGAGTCTCTAGAACATGCTCAGGCACGTGGCGCGAATATTCTGGCTGAAGTTGTGGCTTATGCAGCTAACTCTGATGGTGCTGACATGGTTGCTCCATCCGGTGAAGGTGCAACACGTTGTATCCTGATGGCTCTAGAAGAAGCCAAACAGCATGGCGTAGATAAAATTGACTACGTGAACACACATGGTACTTCTACTCCAGCGGGTGATGTTACTGAACTTAAAGCCATGGCGCGTGCCTTCGGTGAAGGTCAGGTTCCCCCACTCAGCTCGACTAAATCTATGACAGGTCATAGCCTGGGTGCTGCAGGTGTACAGGAAGCGATCTACTCTATCCTGATGATGCAAAATGACTTTATTGCACCAAACATCAATGTGACTGAACTGGATGAAGGCGCAAAACCATTTGATATCGTACTTGAAAAACGTGACGCAAAATTGAATACTGTGATGAGTAACAGTTTCGGTTTCGGCGGCGTAAATGCTTGTCTCGTTTTCAAAAAATGGGAAGGCTAAGCCGCCCATTTTAGGGTGACTTGATGGATGCTCCTTCTGATGCTTTCTTGTGGGTAAAAGCATTACATATTATTGCTGTGGTTTGCTGGTTCGCTGCTTTGTTCTATCTGCCACGGCTTTATGTCTACCATGCCATGAGTGAAGATGTCGTAAGTCATCAACGCTTTGAAATTATGGAACGCAAGCTGTATCGCGGAATCATGTGGCCAGCCATGGTCGCCACGCTGATCACAGCACACTTTCTGGTCGATTGGGGTGATGCAACGCGTCATTACCATGAAGCCGTATGGTTCTACCTGAAAGTGGGGCTGGTCGGCTTGCTGGTCATTTACCATTTGGTATGTGGTTATTACCGCAAGAAACTGATAGAAAATGCTCATTACAAGTCACACAAGTTCTGGCGCTTCTTTAATGAAATGCCAACGCTGATTTTATTTGCTGTGGTGATTTTAGTGGTGGTAAAACCTACTTTCTAAAATTCCCTAAAATTAAAAAATCCCCGATTGATCGGGGATTTTTTATGTCTGCACTTTTATTCTCCGGAGAGAAGTTGCTGACGTTTACTAAGACGTGGTTTATACAAAGTATGATAGGTGGCGAACAGAATCACCAACCACAGCGGACTAATCATCAGTGCCTTCATGGTATCTGCTTCCAGACTTAAAATAACTAAGGCAAAGAACAAGAAGATCAGCACCAGATAGGACATCCAGATTCCGCCCGGCATTTTGAAGGTCGAAGTGGCATGTTTTTCAGGTTGCTGTTTACGGTAACGGATATAACACACCATAATCAGCCCCCAGATACTGATAAACAGAATCACACAGAGTGAGCTGGCCAGCGTAAAGGCTTCCATCGTGTTCGGCACAAAATATTGGAAAGCTGCACCCGCCATAATAAAGGCACAGGAAAATAACAAACCTTTAGCCGGAACTGCACGACTCGAAAGCTCAGCCAAAGCCTGAGGTGCCTGACCATCACGCGCCAGCCCAAACAGCATTCGACTGGTAGAGAACACGCCACTGTTCATGGATGACATCACAGAAGACAGTACCACCAGATTCATAATAATGGCTGATACAGGAATACCCGCATGCAAAAAAAGAGTCACAAAAGGACTTTGATCAGCAGGAATTTCTACCCACGGCGTTACAGACATAATCACCAGCAGAGATAATACATAGAACAGGATGATCCGTGTAGGAATCGCATTCACTGCTTTAGGCAAGTTCTTTTCCGGATCCTTGGTTTCAGCCGCCATCGTACCTAGCAGCTCTACCCCTACAAAAGCAAACATCGCAATCTGAAAACCAGCCAGAAAGCCCATTGTGCCCTTAGGGAACATACCATCATAGGCCCAGACATTGGTCAGGCTGGCAGCCGATCCACTTGGTGCCTGGAAGTCGCTGAAGATCATATATCCGCCAATCACAATCAGGCCCAGAATCGCCAGAATTTTAATCAGGGCGAACCAGAACTCGATTTCACCAAACAGCTTCACGGTCAGCAGGTTAATTCCCAGTACCAGCAATACACAGCCCGCACTGATCATGGCCTGTCCCATGGGTGTAAAAGCCATATCGGGTGGCAGCCAGAAATTCAGATAATTGATAATTGCCGCTAAGTCGGCAATACCGACCAGAATCCAGCCCAGCCAGTACGACCAGCCAATATAATAGCCAGCCCCCGGACCAATCAGGTCATGCGCCATATCAATGAAGGATTTATAGTGCAAATTGGATAACAGGATTTCCCCTAATGCACGCATCAGGAAAAAGAACATGGCTCCAATAATCATGTAGATAAACAAGATTGAAGGCCCTGCCAGTGCAATCGTTTTACCAGAACCCATAAACAGGCCTGTACCAATGGCACCACCAATGGCAATTAACTGCAAATGGCGGTTAGAGAGCTTACGTTGTAATTCATGGGGAGATGATGATGCATCATCTTTAGAAGAGGCTGTATTCATATTCGGTTCCTTTTTCACATCAAGCCTTCGCTTATCTGATCTGATTTCTTCCTGAAATCCTGATTGCAGATGCAGTTTCATTTAATGGATTAAATGATCAGGCCTGATATGCTTACAAAATCAAGTTGGGAGATATAAAAATCTGAAGCAACTTAAGGGAGTGCTGCAATCACTGCAATTTCAATTAACCAGGCGGGATTTACCAGATCCGCCTGAATGGTTGCGCGTGCTGGTGTGCCACATCCCTCGAGCCATTCAATCCAGAGTGCATTGACGGTTTGAAAGTCTTCCAGGTTTTTAACAAAGAGCTGTGCAGATAACAGACGGCTTTTGTCTGTACCTGCCAGTTTAAGGAGTTGATCAATCTTCATGAGCACTTCCCGCGTTTGACCACGAATATCCAGACTGGTGCTGTCTGGCACCTGCCCTGATAAATACACGGTTTTATTGTGAATGGTGACAGCACTCATGACCTGATTGCTGTTCAAACGCTGAATATCTATATGTTCCGTCATAATTTTATCCTCTCTTATTTCTAATATTTGTTTAATCTTAAACTTTCAATCTGCACGGGCACACGTTGGGTGATGGCACACATCAGCTCATAGCCAACCGTACCCGAACCCGCGGCTACTTCATCAATCGGTAATACTGTGCCGTGAATGGATTGTCCCCACAGCACAACTTCGCTACCAATCTGTGCATCCAGGACAGAATCCAGATCAACCGCCAGCATATCCATACTGACGCGACCGATCGTTTGGGTTCGAATCCCATCTACCAAAACTGGTGTTCCAGTTTGTGTGATTCGCTGATAACCATCCGCATAACCACAGGCCACAATTCCAATCTGCATATCCTGCTCAACTATAAAAGTAGAGCCATAACCAATGCTGTCTCCTGCCCGAACCTGCTGAATCGCGATCAGTTCGCTACGCAGACTCATGGTCGGTTTTAAGTTCCAGTGATCAATCGTATGGGTAGGATAGTCAGGTGAACTGCCGTAAAGCATGATGCCGCTACGTACAATGTCTGACTGTATATGCTGATGATGGCGCAGAATGGCAGCACTATTGCTGAGCGAGGTTTTGCCCGGTAGATTTTGAATGGTTTCGATAAAGACCAGTTGTTGATGTTCAATACCTTCCTGTCCAAGTCGCATGCCATCCGCATCGGAAAAATGTGTCATATGACTGATGGAGCATACTTGCTTAATATTTTTTAATTCCTGAAAAGCGACACGATACTGCTCAGGTAAAAAACCCAGTCGGTTCATTCCGCTATTCATTTTTAAAAAGACATCAAACTGTACGTCTGGTTGTAAGTCGACAAAGGTTTTTAACCATTCCAGGTGATGCTGGGCATGAATTACAAAACTTATCCCGTACTTGGCACAGTCGAATAAATCTTCAAGGCCAAAAATGCCTTCCAGCAACAGTAAGGGCTTGTCACAGCCTAAGGCACGCAAACGCTTTCCTTCAATAAGATCCAGAAAGGCAAAACCATCGGCACTTTTTAATGCGGGATAAACCCGCTCAATACCGTGCCCATAAGCATCAGCTTTGACGACTGCAAAGACCTGGCTTTGAGGTGCACAGGAACGTGCAACTTGCAGGTTATGTTGCAATGCCTGTTGATGAATCACCGCGTGTATTGGACGTGGCATAAATTTCTTCCCTGAAACTGATAATCCTTAAAAGCTTAAGCAACCTGCTGATAACGATTCAGCGACAAGCCTTCAGTACTAATCTCAGGTGCTCGACCCAGTACCAGATCACTGATCAGCTTTCCTGAACCACAGGCCATGGTCCAACCTAGGGTACCGTGTCCAGTATTTAGGAACAGGTTATTAAAGCGTGTTGGTCCAATGATTGGCGTACTATCCGGGGTCATTGGACGTAAGCCGGTCCAGAAACTGGCCTGCGCCATATCACCGCCAGGGAACAGGTCACGAGTGACCATTTCCAAGGTTGCGCGACGATCTTCATTCAGACCCAAATTAAAGCCTGTCAGCTCTGCCATACCACCGACACGGATGCGCTGATCAAAACGAGTCAATGCAATCTTGTAAGTTTCATCCAGCACAGTCGATTGCGGTGCATGAGTCTGATCCACAATTGGAATGGTCAATGAATAACCTTTAACCGGATACACCGGCAGATCTAGATGTAGCGGCTTCAGGAAATCACGGGAATAGCTGCCAAAAGCCAGCACATATTTATCTGCGGTCAATACCTGACCATTAACCAGTACACCTTTGATCTGGTCACCTTCAAACAGCAGTTTTTCAACCTGCTGGTTAAACTTGAATTGTACGCCCATGCCTTTGGCATAATTAGCCAGCGCATTGGTGAACAGGTAGCAATCACCAGTTTCATCATTTGGCAGATGCAAACCACCTACCAGTTTATCTTTAGCTTCAGCCAGTGCCGGTTCAACTTTGGCTAGCTGTTCACGATCCAGCAATTCAAAATCCACGCCGGTTTCTTTCAGCACTTCGATATCACGTTGTACTGCATCGAGCTGTGCTTCCTTACGGAAAATCTGCAAGGTTCCTTTAGAACGGTTTTCATAAGAGATGCCGATATCACGACGTAGATTACGTAAACAGTCACGGCTATATTCAGCGACCCGCACCATACGTTCTTTATTCACTGCATAATGCTGAGCATTACAGTTTTTCAGCATCTGAGCCATCCACTGTAACTGCCACAGACTACCATCGACATTAATCGCCAATGGTGCATGATGCTGAAACATCCACTTCACTGCTTTAAATGGAATGCCAGGTGCTGCCCAAGGTGTCGAATAACCAGGAGAAATCTGGCCTGCATTACCAAAACTGGTTTCTTCAGCTGGACCTGCCTGACGGTCAAGGACAGTCACTTCTGCTCCCTGCTGCGCAAGATAGTAGGCACTTGTTACACCAATGACACCACCACCTAATACAATTACGCGCATGACATTACCCTCAATGACGTTTATAGTTTATTTCACCAGTATATTTTTGGATCAATAGTGAATTTCACTGTTTTAAACTGATATATTCAGCAAATTCACTAGATTTTTCGCGTCATTTTTAAAAATTAAGGGAATAATAGATGCGTAAATTAGACCGCATTGATCGCATGATTTTAGATATCCTGCAGCGCGATGGACGCATTGCCATTAGTGAACTTGCCTCCCGAGTCAACCTCTCCACCACACCTTGTTCCGAGCGGGTCAAGCGACTGGAACGCGATGGAATCATCATGGGTTACCATGCCCGGCTCAATCCGGAAAAGCTGGAAAAGAACCTGTTAGTGTTTCTGGAAATCAAACTTTCTGCCAAATCCGGTGATGTATTTGAACAGGTCGCGCGTGACTTAAGCGAAATTCCTGAAGTGCTGGAATGTCATCTGATCTCGGGAGATTTTGATTATCTGGTGAAAGCACGCCTAAAGGAAATGAGTGCTTACCGGCGTCTGCTTGGGGATTTATTAAAAAAACTCCCCTCTTCTGCTTCCTCACATAGTTATGTGGTTATGGAAGAAGTAAAGGAAAGTTCATATCTGGATGTAAGAATCTAATTCTGACAAGGGTTCAAGTGGTAGATACAACAAAACCCCATAAGGGGCTTTGTTGTGAACCGTTTATTTGAATTAGATAAGTTTAAAATAAAATTTTATTAATTTATATTGATGATTATCTAAAACTAGGCAGGAATACGTAGTACCTGACCCGGGAAAATGTCATCCGCATTTTTCAGTAAAGGGCGATTTGCCTCGAAAATCTTGTTGTACTGGTTGGCATCACCATAAAATTCTTTCGAAATTTTAGATAAGGTATCACCCGATTTAACCGTATAGAACTTACTTTCCGGTTCCGGATTCGCTACAGTCAGCTGGTCATCTACTTTAGCAACATGATCAACATTTCCTACGGCTAAAATAATCTTTTCACGATCCGCCTGACTTTGTACCTGTCCGCGTACGGTTGCCAGATCTGAGGTTGAGTTATAACTGATCGACAATCCTGTAATTGGCAGTCCTAGGCTTTTAACATGGCCTAATAATTTGTTCGCTATTTCCTGTGCAGAAGGTTCAGCCGATGCTGCTTTAGGTGCAGCGGCAGGTGCCTGTTGAGTTGCTGCCGGTATTTGTTGTGGCTCCGCAGCTGCAGTGTTCTTTTTACCAATGCCTTTTACAAAATCAAAAAGACCCATAGTGGACTCCATTCTTGTTATTCATCAGATCATTCTTATTTGTACAAGGAAAGCAGCAGATACAAAGTTAGTCATTGGTAAGCAAAAGGTTATCGATTGTAAAATCACCCTATATCTATTCTACAGGCACAAAAAAACCACCTTGCGGTGGTCTTTAGGTTCAGCAAAGCTGAAAATCAGCATTAACCAAGTTTTTTAGTAACATAGTCAATAGCAGATTGAACAGTTGTGATTTCGTTAGAATCTTCATCAGGAATAGTGATGTCGAAGTCATTTTCGAAAGACATAACAAGTTCAACTAGGTCTAGAGAATCAGCACCTAAGTCATCCATGAAAGATGCTTCGTTTTTAATCTCTTCGACTTTGATACCAAGTTGTTCTGCAACCGCTTGTTTAACGCGTTGTTCGATATCGCTCACAGGAATTCTCCTCATTGCTTGTGGCGTTTTTAATGCCGTTAGTTTAATTGAATCTATAAAATTTGGAAAGTTAATACATGTGCCGTTTAGCTCATGTATAAACCACCATTAACGTGAATGACTGTACCTGTAATGTAACTGGCTTTGTCCGATGCCAGGAAACTTACGGCATTCGCGATATCTTGTGGATCACCTAAACGGTTTAAAGCCACTTGATCACTCATTTTTTTGCGAATTTCTTCACTTAACTGTTCAGTCATTTCAGTTGCGATAAAGCCAGGTGCAACAGCATTGACTGTAATCTGACGACTACCCATTTCTTTAGCCAGACTGCGACCAAACGCCTCAATACCTGCTTTGGCAGCTGAATAGTTCGCCTGACCTGGGTTAGCAAAATGCGCCACCACAGAACTGATATTAATGATACGGCCGAAACGTGCCTTAGTCATACCTTTCAGCACACGTTTAGATAAACGATAAACGGCTTTCAGATGGATGTTTAAAATATCATCCCAGTCGTCTTCCGACATGCGTAATAACAGGTTGTCTTTGGTAATACCGGCATTATTCACCAGTACCAGCACAGGACCATAGTTTTGCTCAATATCGCTGACCAGTGTATCAATCGCAGCACCATCACGTACATCTAGAACTTCACCGGCACCATTTTCAGCAAATTGTGCGTTAAGTTTATCTGCACCCGCTTCAGAAGTCGCAGTACCTACGACAAAATAACCGTCTTGAATTAATTGTTGTGCAATTGCAGCACCAATGCCGCGGCTTGCACCTGTCACCAAGGCAACTTTACGTTCCTGTGTCATGCAATTTTCCCTTCTGCCACCAATACGGTGTTCAACGCATCTTCCAGACGAGATTGAGTATCTAATGGAAGTGCTTTTTCGATATTCGGTAAACGTTTTGCCATATTGGCCAGTACATTCCCCGGACCGCATTCCACGATATATGCAATACCTTCGTCTTGAAGGAACTGCAGGGTTTTGGTCCACTGTACAGATTCATACAATTGCGCAGTCAGTGCCTGACGTAATGCATTCACATCTGTTGCAATTTCTGCGCCCACATTTTGTATTACAGGAATACGTGGTAGCTCAATGGCAGTTTGTTCCAAAGCCGTAGCAAACTGTTCAGCGGCAGGTTTCATCAGTGAACAGTGGGATGGAACAGATACGGGCAATGCGATCGCTTTAGCGCCATTTTCTTTTGCCAGCTCAATCACCGCATCAACACGATCTTTGTTCCCGGCAACTACAACTTGACCCTGAGCATTATAGTTGGCTGCTTCAACTGAACCTTCGCCTGCTGCTGTTGCTTGTGCACAAAGCTCGATCACTTTGGCATCATCCAGACCCAGAATCGCCGCCATTGCACCTACGCCTTGAGGTACAGCAGTTTGCATCAACTTACCACGCAGGTTCACCAGCTTGACTGCATCACCCAGACTTAAAGCACCCGCTGCAACTAACGCGCTGTATTCACCGAGTGAATGGCCCGCCATATATTTTGGTGCCACTCCACCCAGCTCTAACCATACACGCCATAAAGCGATTGATGCTGTTAATAGTACCGGTTGAGTAAATTCGGTTTGATCCAGACCTTCACCCGTCTGTGCAATCTGCCACAGATCAAAACCCACCGCTTCAGATGCTTCAGCAAATGTATCGAGGATACCACTAAACTGTTCTGCAAGTTCAGCGAGCATGCCGACTTTTTGTGAACCCTGACCTGGGAACACAAATGCAGTTTTAGTTGCTTGAGCTGCTTGTTCGAGTTGTTTAGCAGACATAAATAAAATCCTTTCATTCAAGAGGTGCGAATCTTTTCTTAGACCTAAAATTGGCCGATCAGATCACCTTACCCATTGTGGAGCGCAATTTAACACGTAATTTTGGCTTGGGTAATTGCCAAATACAACAAAAACCGCGACTTCACATGATGACCGCAAAACCAAGAGATAAAATCAGGCATAAAAAAAGGGAGCTTAACGCTCCCATTTTTTCTACTAAGCTTTAACGCTTAATACATCATCAATTATTCAGCAGATGCTTTAGCGAATAATTGACGACCACGGTAGATACCATCTTTAGATACGTGGTGACGACGATGAGTTTCACCAGTAGTTTGGTCTACAGTTAATGCATTCTCAGTTAAAGCGTCATGTGAACGGCGCATGTCACGGCGAGAGCGACTTTTACGGTTTTGCTGAACGGCCATGATGGCTCCTTACAAATATCGAAAAAATGGATCAGAACAAATTCGATTGTCTTATACGTATGAGTATAACACAAAAATTAGTTAAGTTTACCCTTCAAAGCTGCCAAAACTTCAAACGGATTATCCCGTTTTTCTTCAACAACTTCTTCTGCGGCAGGTTGATGCTTATGCTCACAAACGTCATGCTTAGGAGACAGCGGCATCAACAATAACAATTCATCTTCTATCAGTGCGAGCAAGTCAGCGGTGGCAGGTGCATCATATGAACCTTTCGTCGTTGCTTCACTTTCACCTAAGACGATGAAATCAGCATCCTCATCCAAGCGCTCTATCAGTGACTCATCATCCACAAGAGCTAGATGAAAATCTGAAACGAGTTCGATTTCAACGGTCTCCAGACAACGCTGGCATTCCATTGGAACTTTCGTTTCAACATGACCATCCAACCATGCAATGCGATGATAGGCATCCATTGATAGCTTACAGTCTATGTTAATCAATTGATAATCAATTGATCCAACAGCTTCACGAGCAATACGAACAAAGCGGGATAAAGGCAGTTGACCTGACCATTTAAAGCCCTGTTCAGCCCATTTAAACGGCTCAATCTGTGCCGGAAAGGTATTTGCTGACATAATTAAGGCGGCAATTCTACAAATTCATCAGAACTCTGTCAAAGATTAAGATACAATTTTGTACTTATTTTTAGACAGACCAATTGGGTAATTTCAGTCATGCATCTGTTGCAGCCGCAAACAGAAGTGAATGTTTCATCACTCGTTAGCACACTTTCAACCTCCGATTCTGACAGCTCACTACAGCAAGTGCAACGCTTGCCGTGGGCGAATTTATCCTCAGAAGCGGAACAGGTTGATTGGCTCATCTTACACTTTAATCACTGGTTTTCCCACCTAAATGTCACTTTAGTCCGTGGTGAGTTTGAACCAGAGTATTTCCCGGCTACAGATGATACCCCTGCCCGGATCCAGTTTGCACATGGCTTCTTTAATAGTGCCCTGCATGAAATCAGTCACTGGACGATTGCCGGTGATAAGCGCCGTCTGCTGCCAGATCTGGGCTACTGGTATGCGCCAGATGGCCGCACCAAGGAACAGCAGGCATTATTTGAGCAGGTCGAAATCAAGCCACAAGCGATTGAATGGATGTTTTCCAAAGCATTTGGCCGTAAGTTCCGTGTATCTCTGGATAATTTAACCGGCGATGGTGGTGATGGTTCCCGCTTTAAAGATAATGTCTATGCCCAGGTGCAACGCTATTTTAGTAATGAAACCAAACTGCCGCGTGATGCCAAACGCTTCATTGATTGCATCTGTGTCTGCACCCGTGCGGGCAAAAGTTTACAATCTGATGAATTTCAACGTGAAATGCTTGATTAAATTACACAAATCTACCTGTTTGTCATTGTTACTTTATACAAAGGCATTTCATAATAAGTTTAAGGCAGGTTGGGAGGAATATTTATGCTGCATTTACGTGTACACCCGGATAATCCGCAAGCTCGTCTGATCAGTCAGGCGGTAGAACGTATTCGTGCCGGTGATGTTGTGGTTTATCCAA
Source organism: Acinetobacter sp. UBA5984 (assembly GCF_002429925.1). Lineage (NCBI taxonomy): Bacteria > Pseudomonadati > Pseudomonadota > Gammaproteobacteria > Moraxellales > Moraxellaceae > Acinetobacter > Acinetobacter sp. UBA5984. The sequence continues at coordinate 80,374 of NZ_DJBE01000002.1, read as the reverse complement.
CCGATGCAGCCTATGCGATTGGCTGCCAGATTGGGAATAAACATGCGATGGAGCGAATCGCGCAGATTCGTGGTCTAGGACCTAAGCACCAATATGCCATTATCTGCTGTGACTTATCCGATCTTGCGACTTATGCCAAAGTCGACAATGCTGTCTATCGTTTGCTGAAAAATAATACACCTGCTGTGACCACATTTATTCTTCCGGCAACCAGCGAAGTGCCTAAACGTTTAATGCATCCGAAGAAAAAAACCATTGGTTTACGTATCCCTACCAATCCTGTGTGCCAGATGCTGCTTCAAGAGCTGGGCGAACCTTTATTAACCTCTACCCTGATTCTTCCAGACCACACCGATCCTCTTGATGATCCTTATGACATTGAAATGCAGCTCGGCAAACGGATTGATGTGTTTATCGACAGTGGACTGGGCACATTAAGTACGACTTCTATTGTGGATTTATCAGGAGATCAGCCTGANNCTCCTGAACCTGAATGAATTTCCTGCCGATCATCTAATCTATGCCGAATTGCCTTGGACACTGGAATCCAAGGCAATATCTATCGATAAAAATTCCAAGCCAGAATTAGATCTGAATATCAACAATATTGAATACTCATACTTTCTTGATGTCGCGATGGCAAGAAAACTTCTACAAGTTTATTCAACGAACAATGTTTGTCTGGCAGATACCTGCCAACGTGTCATTGAATATGTATTGCGAGAGCAGAATTAAAATAACCTGATCACGCATGCCAGGATTTAATAGCTCGCCGCACGATCCTGAGTAGATGCACTGACCGCTGGTGCAACTGAAGGAACTTGATTATTCAAACTTGACTTTGGGGGTAACGGATCACCTTCTTTATAATGTTTTAACTGCAAGAAGTTTGGACATTCCGACAGCTTTTGCTGATGAGTTGCAAGTTCAGCACCAAACCTGTTTTTGACTGAAACATGAAAAGTGATTTGATCCTCTTCAAGCACATTCAATAACGCAGTCCGGGCTTTGGATTCCATAGTCCTAAAAGAATCAATAGAATTACAGCTCATGGTTTTGACCATTGCAGTAACACCGTCGGGTAAATCTTTACCTGTATAAAGTGTATTACGCATATAGAAACGAATATGGGGATATTGATCCAGTACGCTAAAATCCAGTTTCATGGCCTGCATCACTGGTTTAGCCTGCTCAACAAAGCTGGAAAAGCCGCCAGACTTCAGATTGGTACGCATTTCATTTTCAAGCTGCATGAGCTGGTATTGAGGATAGCCCCAGAATACACCTAAGCCGATGACGCCGATTAACACAAGTATGATTGGCATTTTTATAATTAACCTGATCTATGTTTGTTATTTATTAATATTTTTGGCTATATTAGTTTATTTTTTAGGCGATAGATAACTGTTTTTTCTTATTTTTATCACATGTTCCCTGATGAGCTTTCACACATTCACTATTTAATAGGTGCTGAAAATCTTTTAAAAATTTTCTATATGAAGTTACAGTTTCTTAAGCCACCCAGGCTATATTGCATTTAATTTTAGCTAATATGCTGTTTAATATCAGACTTGTGCATTTTATCGAATTAAAAAAATAAAATTTCTCCTAAAATAAATATGGTTTTTTTGCATTTGAATGCATATCTATTTTATTTAACGACAATTTTCCAGTACAATGCCAACTACTAAATTATGTGCTTTTTCTCCTGACAACAGCTCGGGGAATAAGCCATTTCATGCCTTTGAAAATTCGCGTGGCTTATAATTGTAATGACTCAAATGCCCCATAACGCTATGGAATCTGCTCCAAACATCCGGGTTCTGGATGAATGGCAAAATACGATTCCAGAGGATCTGTATATTCCTCCAGCAGCGTTTGAAATTCTGTTAGAACATTTTGAAGGCCCCCTCGACTTTTTAATCTACCTGATCCAGAAAAATGGTTTTGACCTGTTGCAGGTTGATATCGCGCCGATTGCCTCCCAATATCTGTCCTATATGGATGCGATGAAATCCCTGAATATTGAGCTAACCGCGGATTATATGGTGATGGCTGCTTTACTGGCTGATCTCAAATCCCGGTTATTACTGCCTAAACCGAAAAGCGTGGCTGCGGTTGAACAGGATCCAAAACAGGACTTGATTGAGCGTCTGGAAAATTATTTACGGATTAAGCAGGCTGCAGAACGTCTAGGTCAGATGACAATTCTGGAACGCGATACCTTTCAGGCCAATGTTCACCTAGGTGAGTTTATCCAGCCCAATGAAGGCCATAGTGCTGATCTGCTGCGTGATGCCTTGCTTTGCGTCTTTAACCGTCCTGAACCGGTCATTCATCAGGTGCAACAGGAGCCTGTTTTACTGGAAGAACGGATTGCCTATATTGAAAGCTGTCTAGAATCCGGTGAAGTCTTGTCTTTTGATAACTTACTCAAGCCAAGTCAGGGACGCATGGGTGTAGTCGTGACCTTTATGGCCGTGCTAGAACTTACCCGCCAACAAAAAATTCAAATTATTGCCTCAGGCATTGAGGCACCGCTCGCAATTCAAGGAGCACACGTATGAACACAGAACACAATACCTCCTTGTCTGCGGAAGATAATCTGCATGAAATTCTGATGCAACTGGAAGCGATTATTTTTGCCAGTGATTCCCCGGTTTCCTTAGCTCGACTGAAAGAAGCATTTCAAGATCGCTATAGTAAGCAGGAGCTGCGCCAGTATTTACAGCAGCTTTCCATGTTGATGCATGGCCGTTCTATTGAACTGGTTGAAACTGTGCAAGGTTACCGTTTTCAAGTGCGTGTAAAATATCGTAATATTATTGCACAGACTTGGCCTGAGCGACCGACACGCCTGTCACCTTCATTACTGGAGATGCTTGCGGTGATTGCTTATCATCAGCCAGTGACCCGAGCTGATATTGAACAAATTCGTGGTGTCACGAATAACAGTCAGATTTTGCGTACACTGTTTGACTGGAACTGGATTAAAGAATCTGGCTTTCGTGAACTCCCTGGAAGACCTGCGTTGTTAGTGACAACGCCACAATTTTTAAATGCGTTTGGCTTAAATTCTTTAGGCCAATTGCCTCCCCTGCAGGATGCCAAGGAAGCTTTTATGGCGCTCGATGCGAATGCACCGAAGTCATAAATAGGTGAACTGTTGAATAATTATTTCTAAGGTTATGCTGTCATGAGTGAAAAGTTGCAAAAGGTGCTTGCACGTGTTGGTTTGGGTTCTCGCCGTTATATGGAAGAAGTCATTGCCGCAGGTCGTGTGAGTGTGAATGGGCAGATTGCCCAAGTGGGTGAACGAATCGAACCAGGTGATGAGCTTCGCATCGATGGTCGTAAAGTGCAGTTCCAGATCGAAGACGAAATCCGTCGTCGTGTTCTGATTTATTACAAGCCAGAAGGCGAAATCTGTTCACGTAACGATCCTGAACAGCGTCCAACAGTATTTGACAACCTGCCATCAATTCAAGGCGATCGCTGGGTCATGGTCGGCCGTCTGGATATTAACTCGACCGGTCTGTTGCTGTTTACAAATGACGGTGAACTAGCGAATCGTTTAATGCACCCATCCAATGAAATCGAACGTGAATATGCGGTTCGTGTCATGGGTGAAGTGACTCCACAACTGAAAAACAACATGCTGAAAGGCGTGGTGCTAGATGATGGTCCTGCGAAGTTTGAATCATTCTCTGAACTGGGTGGTGACGGGATCAACCGTTGGTATCAAGTTGTCGTGAAAGAAGGTCGTAACCGTGAGGTTCGTCGTATCTTTGAATCACAAGGCCTGAAAGTCAGCCGTTTATTACGTACTCGTTACGGTACCGTGATTCTGCCACGTGAACTTCGTACAGGTCGCTGGATTGAACTGGATAAACAGGATATCGATAACCTGACCAAATCAGTTGAGCTGAAACCGCGTCAAGGTACCGGCTTATTTGGTATGGCGAAACGTCGTAACGAACGTATGCAGGAAAAACCAATGGCAGCGCGCCGTGGTGGTTACCTGCGTCAGCAACGCCGTGATACCGATGAGCAGCAGCCGCAATACAACAGCCGTGAACGTCGCGATGATCAGGGCTTTGGTCGTCGTGAAAACCAGAATGGCACCCAGTTTGCACGTCGTGACAACCGTGAAGACAACCAGTTTGGTCGCCGCGAAAATCGTGAAGGCAATGCACCACGCGGTTTATATGGTGCGAATAAAGGCTTTAAAAAGTTCTAAGCTTTGAATAAGAGAGAGTCACTTCGGTGGCTCTTTTTTTTGCAAGAACAATAATAATGACTCAATTTTATCTATCCCTGGTCTTCTCAATAGAACCCGATATAAAAGGCGAGTATCTCTTTCCTATTTCCTAAAAGTGAATTCCCGTCATAAAAAATGCCCAGCAATGTGGACATTTTTTATTTCGTACTTTAGCAAGTTACTGCGGAATACCCTGTGGAATCGCACTTAGCAGACGCTTGGTATAATCATGCTGTGGAGATTGATACAGATCATCTGAGTTGGCAATTTCCACCAAATCACCATGATTTAGCACCATGATCTGATCAGAAATATATTTCACGACTGATAAATCGTGTGAAATAAAGATATAACTCAGACCAAATTCATCCTGCAAATCCTGCAATAGATTCAACACCTGTGCCTGTACGGATACATCCAGTGCTGACACCGATTCATCACAGATCAGAATCTCAGGCTTTAAAGTTAGACAACGTGCAATCGCGATCCGCTGACGCTGACCACCTGAAAACTCATGTGGATAACGATAGAAGGCCTGAGCCGGTAAGCTGACCCTTTCCAGTAAATCGAGTGCCATCTGTTTACGTTCTGCGTCATCCTTGCCGATATGATGAATCTGCATCGGCTCCATCAGGATTTGTCCCACGGTAAAACGCGGATTTAGCGAAGCATACGGATTCTGGAAAATGATCTGGATTTTACGTTGATAGGCCGTAAACTCTTTTTCCGTCATCGACAAGATATCTTTGCCCTGAAACAATGCCTTGCCGCCTGTAGCTTGTTGCAGTCGCATCAAGAGTAAACCAATCGTGGTTTTACCAGAACCTGATTCACCAACCAACCCTAAGGTTTTACCTTTAGCCAGCTGAAAAGATACCCCTTTCACGGCCTGAAATTCATCTTTGCCAAATAGGCCTTTACGGCTATAGAAAGATTTTTTCAGATCGCGCACATCCAGAATAATCTCCTCATTACCTTTTAAACCACGAGAACGCTCCTGTTGTAGCGGAGCGTTCGCATGCAGGTCATGCGCCAGACTATCCTGTTTCATAAAGTCGCTAATCACCGGCAAACGCAAAGGACGGTGCGATAGCTGTGGACGGCAATGCAACAAGGCTTGGGTATAAATATCCTGAGGATTGTTCAGGACTTCTGTCACCGAACCTTGCTCACGAATCTCGCCATAACGCATTACAATGACCTGATCCGCAATTTCACCAACTACCGCCAGGTCATGACTGATGAATAACATCGACATTTGACGGCGCTGACGCAAGGATTCAAGCAGGTCCAGAATCTGTTTCTGGATAGTCACATCTAATGCCGTCGTTGGTTCATCAGCAATCAAGAGTTTCGGTTCACAGGCAATGGCCATGGCAATCATGACCCGTTGCTGCTGTCCACCAGATAACTGACTCGGATAAGCATCAATCTTGCTTTCCGGTGAAGGAATACCGACTTCCTGCAAAAGTTCCAGCGTTCTTTGACGGGCCTGTTTTTTATTCATGCCCAAATGCAGGCGTAGAATTTCCGAGATCTGCATGCCCACGGTAAACACTGGATTCAATGAGGACATTGGTTCCTGGAAGATCATGGCAATTTCTTTGCCGCAGATCTGACGCATTTCACTCGACTTGAGTTTTAGCAAATCACGCCCTTCAAACAGGATCTGGCTGTCTTCAGCGACCTTCGAGTTCTCAGGTGCTAATAGTCCCATCACCGCTAATGAAGTCACAGATTTACCACTTCCGGATTCACCAACTAATGCCACTGTGGTATTGGCCGGAATTTCAAATGAAATTCCTTTGACCGTTTCCACATATTGTTTATTTTCACCTTTAAAACTGACGCGCAGGTTGTCTACGCGAAGTAACGCGGGTGCTGTGCTTGGATTCATTTCAGACATCGCTGCGCTCCTATTTCAGTTTTGGATCTAATGCATCACGTAATGCATCAGTAAACATTGAGAAAGCTGTAACCAGCACCGCCATCGCCACCGATGCCGCAGTCAATTGCCACCATTTGCCTAAAATCAGCTCGCTTTGTGCTTCATTCAGCATACTTCCCCATGACACTACCCCAATCGGTACGCCAAAGCCCAGGAAGCTCAGAATCACTTCGGACTTAATAAAGGCCACTGCAAGAATGGACATTTGTACCAACGCAATATGGCTGACGTTCGGGAAAATATGCACGAAGATACGGCGCATATTGCTTACCCCGATGGCTTTAGCCGCCAGTACATATTCACGCGCAGTATGCTTCATATATTCAGCACGAACTAAACGAAACACCCCGGTCCAGCCGGTCAGACCCAAAATCAGGATAATCGATAAAACCCCTTTTTGTTGCAGTACTGCTGCAATCGCTAATACAAGCAATAAGTATGGAATAGAAGTAAAGATATTGTAGAACCAGTTCAGGACATCATCGATCCAGCCACCGAAATAACCAGCAATCGCCCCCAGTACCGTACCAATCACCACCGCAACCAACGCAGCAATCAGGCCAACCAAGATCGAAGTTTCTGCACCTTTAATGGTTTTCAGTAGTACATCCTGCCCCCATTTATCTGCACCAAAGAACAGACTTTGCTTTAATTCACTGCTCTGATCCAGTAACTGACCACCTAATTCCTGATCAATGGCTTTCATATCTTCAGCCAGCGGATCAACCACACCATAATAATCAATCACACCTGCGCCCTGTTCAGCAGCAATTTCTGCTTCCAGTTCGGCAATCACATCTTTTAAAGGATCAACTGGATTAACTGGCACTACGGCAGATTCAGTACTTTGATCTTCATCTGCAGCTCCAGGTACAGACGGTGTATAGATAAAACTTGGGGGTGCATAACTCACCGCCACTTCCTTATTCCAGTCCTTGGCAATCATACCGGTCATAGAAAGCAGCAACATCAGCAGATAAAACAGCACCACAAATAGGGAGAACATCGCAATACGGTCACGTTTCAGACGACGCAACGCCAGCTGCCATAATCCGGTTGAAGCAGACTCAGGCACTGCTGAAGCATGTTGCTCTTTTTTAAATATCGCACTCAGCATAACTCACCTACTTCAACTGTACACGTGGATCGACCCATTTATAGATCAGATCGGCAATCAGGTTAAATAACATGGTCGCAGCCGCAACATAGACCGTAATCGCTTTAATTACCGGAAAGTCAGAACGTTCAACTGCGATAATCACTTCACGGCCAATGCCAGGAATACCGAAGAAACGTTCAATCAGGAAAGCACCGATCAGTAAAGCCGGAAGTCCCGCCATGACATCAGTAATGATTGGAATCGAAGCATTGCGCAGTACGTGCACGCCCAGAATGCGGCTTTCGCCCAGACCTTTGGCACGTGCGGTACGGACATAATCCTGATTGACTTCATCCAGAACAAAACTGCGGTAGAGACGCAAAGTCGGTGCAATACTCACCACCAGCATGATTAATACTGGCAATAGTGCATATTTGAATAAATTTTCAGTAAAGTTATCGCTCCAGCCCTGTACCGGGAACCAGCTCAGTTCATAAGCCAAGACGTACTGGAATACGATGATATAGACCAGAATACTGATCGACATACCGATGGTACACAGCATCATGATCATGCGGTCTGTCAGCGAACCACGCACTGAAGCCACCCCGAGCGCCAGAATGATTGAAACAATCGTTTGCAGAATCGTGAGTGGAATCAAAATGGTCAGTGATGGCCCCAAACGCGTGGTAATAATCTGGGATACCGACTCACCGGTACTCCAGCTCACGCCATAATCAAAGGTCAAAATCTGCTGGATGAAAATCCACAGTTGTACGTAATAAGGTTGATCGACCCCGAGCTGCTGGCGGATATTTTCAATCTGCTCAGCATTGGCCATTTTACCGGCCAGGATATAGGCCGGATCTCCCCCGACCCAGTTAAATAACAGGAATATCAGCAGAATCACCCCCAGCATGGTGGGGATCATTTGCCAAATCCTTCGAATAATATATGCCAGCATTGCTTCCCTTCCTTGACTTAATGTCCTGAAATTTCATTAAAGAAAGCTTTGCTGTCCGGTTCGCGGCCCAGAAAATCCTTAACCATCTGATCGCCCGGTTTTTGTCCGCCTTGTGCCAGTACGGTCTCGCGATAATGCATGCCGACTTTTGGATCCATCAGATGATCACCATAAGCAGACAACATGTCGAGTGCCAGCACTTCAGACCACATGTAGCTGTAATAACCCGCCTGATAGCCACCCATCAAATGCCCGAACTGACCCGGGAATTGCTGACCTGGAACAGAACCCAATGCAGTTTTACTTTCCATATCCTGCCAGAGTTTTAATGGATCAATGCTTTTCGCATCTTTACCGTGCAGGGCCATGTCGTACTGAGCATATAAAGTCTGACGGGCATAATGCAGGCCGCGACCATAATTTTTCACGTTCTTTAAGCGTTCGGTCATGGCTTCATCAACACGAGGACAAGCAGGTTCACAGTAATCTGCTACTTTAGATAAAGTCTCGAAACGGCGCGCCCACTCTTCATACATTTGTGAAGGTGCTTCAACAAAGTCACGCTCTACCGATGTACCTGACTGCTCGGTATAACGGGTCTTAGATAAAATTCCATGCAGCGCATGACCCATTTCATGTACAAAGGTTTCTAGCTCATTACTGTTCAGACCTTTACGGTTGAAGTTGGTCACCAAAACAGAGACCGGACGGCGATGATTTAAACGGCTGCCACCATAAACGCCCCAGACTGCAGCATGGCCATATTTGCCTTCACGTGGGTATTTATCGACATAAAGTCCGCCCATAAACTCACCGGTGGCTTTGTCATGCACGGCATAGTATTCAACTTCATCGTGCCAGGCTTTGACTTTTACCGGCTTGAATTCAATCTCATATAATTCGGAAGACACCGCAAATAACCATTTTTGAGCCGCTTCAGTCGGGAAATAATCACGCAGTTTTTCCTGATCCACCTTGTATTTGGCCTGACGCAGTTTTTCACTCCAGTAGCCCTGGCTCCAGCGCTCAATCTCTGCTTTTTCCAAAGGAATTTTTAAAGTTTCTGCCTTGAACTGACGTAATTCTTCAACATCCTGTTTTTCTAATGGCGCAACTTTGGCATAAACCTCATCCAGAAAACTGTTAACTGCTTCTGGGGTTTTGGCCATACGATCTTTTAAAGCAACATACGCATAACTATCTTTATCAAAGAGCTGGGCCAGTTCATAACGCAGATCAATGGCCTTTTTCATATATTCGAGATTTTTATCGGTACCGCGACGGGTATAGGCAGTCTGATAACGTTTACGTGCTTCATCACTCTCTGCCAGCTCCATAAATGGCTGATATTCCGGATAGTCGAAGCCGAGCAGATAATTGCCCTTTTCATTTTTCTTTAAACCGGCGATATAGCTCGTAGGTAAACCTTTTAGTTCTGCAGCAGTGAATTCAACTTTTTCAGGGTTATCACGTACATTCTTGGAATAGTCCTGTCCCAGTTTGGTGCTTTCTTCAATAATTTCCTTCAAACGCTTCTGCTTCTCTGCGCTGAGTTGTACCCCGGTTTTTTCAAACTGATTCAGAATATCTTTCAGGAATTTCTCATCGACCGGATCTGTGGCTTTTAGTTTCTTGAACTGGGCATACAGTTTTGGACTCTGATACATGGAAGTTAGATATTTACTGATTTTCAGCTCACAGTCATCTGCCGCCTGACGCAAGGCCGGATCAGGATCAACATTGCTATATAAACCGATAGGTGAAACAAAATCACCAATCGATGCCTGCAATGTATCCCAAGCTGCCAGATAAGGACGGGCTTCGGCCTTATTTTTGATTTTCTGGCTTTCAAATTTCTGGATATCTTTTTGCATTTTATCCAGATTGGCATCGCACAATGCCGGAATTTCTGCAGCCTTGAACAAAGGCAAAAGCTGGGTTTGGGTCTCTGCCATGACGGTTTGAGATCCCCCGATCATCGCCAGACAGAGTGTGGTAAATTTCAAGTGTTTTAATGTCATCATCATCTCCAGCTTTTTCTTACTTTTTAGTATCAATATCGATATACATCCATTCTGTAGACAGAATCGGATGGGACTTGTGGCCAATAATATGAGGTTGCGTTAATGCATTACGATAGGTGCTATACAGCATCATGGTGGGCATATTGACCTCCAGAATACGGGTCATTTTGCGATAAACCAGATCCCGTTCAGGACCCGGTGGCATGCTCTGACTCTGTTCATATAAACGGTCATATTCCGCATGCTTGAAACAGGCATTATTGGTGACATTGACGTTTTTGCCATAGAACAACTGCATGAAGTTGTCAGCATCCGGATAATCGGCAATCCATGCAGAGCTTTTAAACATGGTTTTACATTGCTTTTCCAGCTTAATGCCTTCAGCAAATGGCATGGCCTTACTGGTCAGTTTGATATGAATATTATCTAGGGTCTTTTTCCAGAATTCGCCCTGTTGCTGACCACGACTGGTATTGGCCGTAATCAGTTCAATCACCAGAGGTTTGCCTTCAGGAGTTCTCCGCCAGCCATCCGCACCGATCTTGTAGTTATAGCGATCCAGCAACATGTTGGCTGCCTTGACCGAATATGGCGTACTGGTTTTATAAGCGGGTGAATAGCCTGCAACTCCTGGCGGAATAGGCATGTGCAGTTTTGCGCCATCTCCTTTTAGTAATACGCTAATCATATTTTCAACAGAAAAAGCCATTGCCATGGCACGACGTAAGGCAATTTTTTCTGGCGTAAAGCCACCCACTACCGGGTCTTGCATATTCCAGTAATGGTAGTTAATCGATGGCTCCAACATGCGCGACAGCTTGATGCCTTGCTTGGCCAGCTCAGGTTTTAACTTGTCACCATCCAATGCCTGCACGACCAGATCGCCGTCGATTTCCACCAGATCCAGTTCATTTTTCTTGAATGACAACATCCGTGATTGTGCTTCTTCAATCACACGCACATCAATGGTGCCGATTTGAGGCATTTTTTTGCCCTGCATCGCACTGACAATCGCCTGGTCTTCTGCACTATTGGCTTTATAATTCCAGACAAAACCACGGTAAGTCGGATTCGGCTTTAAGATAATGCGTGATCCCGGTGTCCAGCGGCTAAGCACATAAGGCCCTGTACCGACCGGCTTACTCATCACCCAGCCAGCTTTATCTTTGTACTTTTCGATGACTTCGCGTGCGACTGCGGCAGCCGGACCGTGGGCCAGCAACATCGGAAAGTTCTGATCAGGATTATTCAGCTTGAGTACCAGCGTATAGCGATCTGGAGTCTGAATGCCTTCAAATGGATTTTCATAGACTTTGCCATTTTTTTTCGCCATGGCTGTCCAGACTTCTAATCCTTTGATCCGGCCATCCAGCAACCAGCTATTTGGTGAATTAAGCTTTGGATCTAGGAGACGCTTTAGAGAATAGGCATAGTCATAGGCGGTCAGTTCACGTTTTTTACCACCAAAGACCGGGTCATCCGCAAAGTAAATGCCCTTTTTAACTTTAATGGTATAAGTCAAACCGTCCGCACTGACCTGAGGCATATCTACCGCAGTCAATGGCACCAGTTTCGCTGGTGAGGCCAGATAATCATAGGTATATAAGGTTTCAAAAATCGCCGAGTTAATCTTGGCAGAATAACGGTCATGGATATAACCGGGGTCGAAACCGGTTTCAGCCGCGGGAAAGACCGTTTTTAAGACTTTATTCGGATTAGCGGGATTGGCAGCCCATGTGGGTGCAGCACCTGCCATCATTAAACTGGCCACTAAGACCCCACTGGCCAGCTTTTTTAAAGCGTTTGTATTCACATTCATACTGGTTCTTAATCTTCTCAAGTTATTTTTCAGGTTCAATATCCAGATATTGCCAAACTGCTCTAGTCACCGGATGTGCCTTAAAGCCCTGTACCTGTGGATGAATCAGCCAGTTGCGTACCCGGGTATTGTGCAAAATCCATGGATTATCGGCCTCCATCTGGCGGTTCATCTGCTCATAATATGGAGTGCGTTGCTGAGGCGGCAGTTTCATCGCAGTTTGATACAGCGCGTCATAGGCTTTAGAGGTATAGCAGCTCAGGTTACCTTGCTGGGCATTTGGGCCATACAGCAACTGGGCAAAGTTTTCCCCTTCCGGATAATCTGCAATCCAGGCGCCACCCCACATCATATGTTTGCATTGAGTGGCTTCTTTTAAATTGTCGGCAAAGTTACTGACTTTAAATTCAACTTTTATCCCGATTGCATCCAGGTTCTTTTTCCATAGCTCCGCAGAAATAACGGAAGAGCTTGAGCTGGTCGAGTTCATTTTCAGAACCAATGGTTTACCATCAGGCAAGGTACGGTAACCGTCGGCACCTTTCTTGTAGCCAAAACGATCGAGCAGTTTATTGGCAAGCAATGGGTTGTAGGCAATACTGCTTCTATAATCCGGGTTATATCCACCCACACCTTCAGGAAGAATCATTTCAGCTTTAACAGCATGCCCCTTATATAACTGCTGGATGGCTTCTTTCTGGTTATAGGACAAGGCAATGGCACGGCGTAGTGCAATTTTTTCCAGTGAGTTCCCACCAATCACCGGATCACGCATATTCATGATGGTATAGGTGATTTCCGGTTCTTTATTCGGATAGTGCAGGATGCCTTTTTTCTTGTATTCACTTTTCAGCTGCTTATTTTCCAGTGCCTGTTCAGTGCCGCTTGCAGTCAGTTTGTCATAGTCTAATTGTCCAGATTTTAAGGCCAGCCATCGTGATTGTTCTTCTTCAATAATGCTGATCTTGACCTTGCCAATTTGCGGCATCTGCTTGCCTTGCATGGCTTTGACAATCCGTTGATCCCACTCTGAACCATCCCCCTTAAAGTTCCAGACAAAACCACGATAATTTGGATTAGCAGTCAGCTCAATACGGCTACGCGGCACATATTTGTGTAACTGGTATGCCCCTGTTCCGACTGGATGCTGACCTACCCGATCGCCATAATATTCGATGACTTCGCGTGCAGTACCAGCAAAAGCGACATAGGCCAGAATGTAAGGAAAGTTCAGGTCGGAACGGGTCAGGGTAATTTGTAAGGTATATTTATCTAGGGCTTTTAAACCGGCAATCGGAGCATCATAGTTAAATTTACCCGTTTTTTTGGCCTGCTGGATAACTTGATCTGCGCCAAGAATTTTGCCTTCAATAAAGGAAAAAGAAGGCGAATGGTTTTTCGGATCCATCACCCTTTGCATGGAATAAATATAATCTCGGGCAACCAGTTCACGCTTCTTGCCCTGAAAGACTGGATCCGGACTGAAATAAATTCCTGGCTTGATTTTAAAAGTATAAACTTTGCCATCCTGTTCAACCACGGGTAAAGACTCGGCGGTATTCGGAGCCAAAATTGCAGGCCGAGCCAGATAGTCATAACGCAACAAAGGCTCGAAAATGGCCTCAGCCACGCTACCACTATAAAAATTATAGGTTTTGACCATATCAAAACCATCATCAGGTGCTTCGAAAGCCAGGTTTAAAACTTTATCCGGATGTGCAGATGATTTTGCCCAGGCAGTTTGCCCCGAGCTCATAGCCAAGGCCAAAATCGTCATGCTAAAAAGTGCTGATTTCAAATTTGTACCTATTCTTTATCTTGAAGTTTTATTGCTATAGGAAGTTTTAAATACATCATCCCATATTTGCTTCAATGGATGGGTCAAAGCTAGACAGATGGAATAAACTGAACAAAGCGAATTTCATGCCATCCTTGCAAAAAATAGGGATTTCTTCCTGTTTTTAACTGAAAAAAGTTTATTTTTATTAATTATTTAAAACATTATGAATAACATAATATTTTCCATGAATCATTAATTAAATTTTTATCCTTAAAATTCTCACTAAAGTTCATTTCGCACAAAAATAACTCAACCCTGTTTCATCTTATTGCACTATTGTATACCTTTAGGTAAACAAAAAATAAACATAAGTACTTGTATTATAGATAATTTATTTTTAAAAAATATTGTATATTTTATGTAAAAATTATGCACCATGATTAAACTTTATTCAATTTCCCTCTCATTTTTGGACTACTTTCTTATTCATTAAATATTTATTTATTGCTTTGACAGGGGTCTCACTTCCTTCTTTCTTCAGATTCGATACACAGACTTCTTAATTTTTCTTCAGTATCGCTTGATAAATTCAAACCTTATTCAATTAAATCAATATTTTTCAATTACTTAAAAATATAAAAATATAAAATTTTATAAGTTGGCATTCGCCTTGCTTAGATCAACCCAGCACTACTTCACATAACAAAAGGGTGAAATTTACGATGAAAAAAAATAAATTGGTCGGATCTATGGGGGCTCCAACCGTCAGCAAAAGACTACTCAAGTTAAGCGCACTCAGCTTAAGTATGATGTGTCTGCCGCTGACCCATGCCGAAGAAGCTGCATCTGCTGAACAGCCAACTAAAGTTCAGAAAGTGACAGTGACGGGTTCATCAATCAAGGGGGTTGCTGCACAAAGTTCTTCACCAATCACCGTCATCAAAGGTGAAGATCTTGCGAACCAAGGTGTAACTACTGTTGAAGAAGCTTTAGTAAAAGTCAGTGCGAACCAGGCTGGTTTCTCTACTGCTCAAAACGTAGGTGCAAGTAATACTTCAGGTTCGACAGCCAACTTACGTGGTCTAGGCTCAGACAAAACACTTGTGCTTTTAAATGGCCGCCGTCTTGCCTATAGTGCATTCAGTACAGATAGTACCAACTTAAACATCATCCCTATGGCGATGATTGACCGTATTGAGATTTTACGTGATGGTGCTTCTGCAGTTTATGGTGCAGATGCGATTGCGGGGGTAATCAACTTCATCACCAAATCTGAATACAATGGCTTAGGCGTTACCGGAGCCTTACATGAAACCGAACATTCAGGTGGTGAGAAACAACAGGTTGCGATCTTCGGTGGTTTCGGTGACCTGGATGAAAATGGCTTTAATGTCATGGGCGTCTTGGACTACCGTAAATCTAACCAGATCCATGCTCAACAGCGTAAAGTCAGCCGCCGTGGTGGTGTAATTCCTGAATTAGGTATTGATGCTGGTTCTGCAAGCGGCTTCCCGGCAAACATCTATGACCCAACCACTGGTTATTTAGGTAACCCATATCCAGATGACTGTAATAATGTTCCATGGTCTTCTCCAGATGACGGCTTCTGTTACCTGAATACGCAGGCTTTAATTGCGATCAAACCACAGGTTGAAACCCTGTCTGCATTAGGTAAAGGTACATTCAAGCTTAATGATTCATTAAATGCGGTTGGTGAATACGTGTTTACACGTTCTGAAGTATCCACTTCAATTGCACCAGACGTTTATGGCCGTACCGTGACTTTACCTTCAAGCAGCCAATATTATCCAGGTAATGGTATTACTCCAGCTATTACAGATGGCGAGTTAAGCGGTGACCCACTTCAACTTTACCTCCGTTCTCAGGCAGGCAACCGTCAAAGTATGTCAACCAATGACTCTCACCGCTTCTTTGCAGGTATTGAAGGTGAGGCATTAGGCTGGGATATCAACGCAGGCGTGTCATACGCGAAAAGCGAAGCAACTGATGAATTTACAGGTGGTTACTTACATCGTAGCAACCTGCAAACTGCATTGAATGAAGGTCGTATTAACCCATTCGGTCCAGCACGTCCAGGCGATACCCCTTGGGAATCATTTGTGATTAATGGCGAAACTAACATCGCCTCTTTAGAGTCTACAACTGCAGACTTTACGATTAGTCGTCCAATTTTTGAATTACCTGCAGGTGATGTTGGCTTTGCCTTCGGTGGTAGCTTCACGACTCAGGACTGGGAAGCGAAAGTAAACTCTGAAATCGTGGCTCAAGTACCAGGTTCTGGTATTGACCCGAGCAAACCAATCAGTAAGGGTGATCGTGACATCACAGCATTCTTCACTGAATTCCAGATTCCAATCTTGCCAAGTCTGGAAGCTCAAATTGCTGCCCGTTATGATGACTACAGCGACTTCGGTGATACCTTCAACCCGAAAGTTGGTCTTCGTTGGGAACCAATGAAGGAAATCATGTTCCGTGCATCTTATAGCACTGGTTTCCGTGCACCAAGCTTGTACGAAATCAACGCGCCAATCAGTGAAACCTGGACAGGTGCGAAATACAATGACCCTGTGTTATGTCCAGGTGGTACGCCAGTCGAACCTAAATACCAGGTTGAATGTAATACCCAGTTCAAGCGTACCCAAGGTGGTTCACCTGATCTGCAACCAGAAGAATCTACATCGTTCACTGCTGGTTTAGTATTTGAACCAATCAAAAACCTGGTTTTCACTGCTGACTACTTCAATATCGAGATCGATGGTCTGGTAGGTACAGTGGGTGAATCATCAATCTTTGGTGATCCAGACCTTTATGCTGACCGTTTCGTACGTGATAGCGAAGGCCGTATCCAGCACATCCGTACTACCCTAATGAACTCTGGCGGTTTAAAAACTTCAGGTGTTGACCTGAGCCTGAACTACCTGACACCTAAGACATCTACTGGTCGTTTCGGTTTCGGTATTGATGGTACTTACGTGATCAATCTGGACTACCAAGGTGAACCAGGCGGTGAATGGTCTGGACTAGTAGGCAAATATGAAGACCCAGCAGTAGTTCGCTGGAAACATGTTGCCAACCTGAACTGGTCTTATGAAGACTGGAAAATGATCTTTGAACAACAGTTCACTCGTGGTTATGAAGACTACTCTGGCGAACGTGATGTGGGTGACTACACACTTTATAACTTCGCAACAACTTATAAAGGCTTCAAAAACCTGGAGTTGACTGGCGGTATCCTCAACATCTTTGATGAAGAGCCTGCTGCATCTGATGTTCTGGATAACTTCCAATACGGTTATGACCCTCGTTACTCAGATCCTACAGGTCGTACTTACTACATCCGTGGTACTTACAAATTCTAAGACAAGCTTTCTGCAAATACAGCGCCATGCTGTATTTGCAGTATTCATATCATTTTAGCCAAACAAAAAATAATGCAGCTACATCAGCTTTGAAATAAACCGTTATTTCTTGTTTGTCTTAAATTCCAGGAGTCATGATGAGCACAACGTTTGAAGACATAGAAAAAAGCTCCGCCAAAAAGTTGACTGGAATTGGTGTCGTGATTTTCTTGCATATCCTGGTGGGCCTGGTGCTAATGGCAGGTATGGCAAAAGACATCATCAAACCATCAGAAGAACCGGTTGAATTGATGATTATTCAGGATATTAAACCACCAGAACCAGAGCCACCTAAAGAAACCCCACCTGAGCCACCTAAAATTGTAGAAAAAGTGGCACAGGTTCCTGAGGTTAAACCGGTAGAAAAAGTGGTTCCAGTACAGAAAACACAGCCTACACCAACAGTCACTCAACCGGTTGCAGAACCAACACCTGTAGCTGCAGCAACACCATCCCCAAGTCCGGTGGCTGCACCAGCCCCAGTTGTTGCAGCGGCACCTGCTGCTCCACCGCAACCAACTGGCGTTACACGCGGCGTATCTCAAGGTGAAGCTGGCTGTAAGCGTCCAGATTATCCACGTGATGCATTAATGAATGAAGAGCAAGGTAATGTGCTGATCTCTGTCTTTGTGAATACCGACGGCAAAGTGAAAGAGGCCAAAGTGAAAAAATCCAGTGGCAGCCGTTCACTCGACCGTGCAGCGTCCAAGGCTTTCAGCTTATGTACCTTCAAACCTGCAATGAAAAATGGTGAACCACAAGAATCTTGGTATGACATTCCCTACGAATTTATCTTGGACTGATCCAGACAACAGATTAAAAACAAAATGAGGAGATTCATTATGAAAAACGCACGACACACTTTAAAAAATATCAC
The DNA here is from genome assembly GCF_002429925.1 of Acinetobacter sp. UBA5984. Lineage (NCBI taxonomy): Bacteria > Pseudomonadati > Pseudomonadota > Gammaproteobacteria > Moraxellales > Moraxellaceae > Acinetobacter > Acinetobacter sp. UBA5984. Next base: position 62,183 of record NZ_DJBE01000002.1, on the reverse strand, counting down.
TGCTGCAAGTGTCATTGCGGCAAGTACTTTACTACCTTTGCAAACCGTATTTGCTGAAGAATCCCCTACACCTGCAACGACAGTCACTGAAACGGCAACCACAACTCCTGCGACTGTCGCTGAGCCTACACCGCCAGCACCTGCTGCAGCTGAAAAACCTGCCAGCAACCCTTATGGTCTGGAAGCCATGTGGAAAGAAGGTGACATGGTGTCTAAAGTGACCCTGTTCATTCTGGTGATCATGTCAATCGGTACCTGGTACATCATGATCACTAAATGCTTGCAACAAGGCAAGATACGCAAACAGGCCAAAGAAGCAGAACATCAGTTCTGGGAATCTTCTTCACTGGATAATGCAGCGCAAAATCTGGATGAAGCCAGCGTATATCGTTTCATCGCGGAAAAAGGCATCAAGTCAACCAAAAACCATGGCGGTACTTTACTTGAGCGTATCGACTTTAATACCTGGGTTACGATTTCTATTTCACGCGCAGTCGACAAGATTCAAAGCCATCTGAGTGGTGGTCTGGCCTTCCTTGCAACCGTAGGTTCTACTGCACCTTTCGTAGGTCTGTTTGGTACCGTTTGGGGCATTTACCATGCCTTGACTGCAATTGGTATTTCTGGTCAGGCATCAATCGATAAAGTTGCTGGTCCGGTCGGTGAAGCACTGATCATGACTGCAATCGGTCTGGCAGTGGCAGTTCCTGCAGTACTTGGCTACAACTGGTTAACTCGCCGTAATAAAGCGGTGATGGAAGAAGTTCGTACCTTTGGTTCTGACCTGCATGCTGTACTACTGAGCGGTGAAATCAGCTCAAACAATCCTGTTCACCGCGACACAAAATAAAAATGGGGGTCAACCATGGGAATGATGGTCAATTCAAACGACAGCGATGATGAGGTCATTGGTATCATTAATACCACGCCTCTGGTTGATGTGATGCTGGTACTGCTGATTATTTTTCTGATTACAGTACCGGTTGCAATTCATACCGTACCGGTCGATCTGCCTGAAGAACGTAATGTCCCGTATGAAACTAAGCCGGAAAATATCCAGCTGGCAGTCAACAAAAATGGCGATATTTTCTGGAATGAATCCTATATTCCGGACAAGGCAATTTTATTGACCCGTTTACAGGCAGAAGCCCAGAAACGTCCTCAGCCTGAGGTGCATATTCGCGGTGATCAAAGAACAGCTTTTGAAGCGATTGATCAGGTCATCAGTACTACCCAGCAAGCAGGTATTGGCAAGATTGCATTTGTCACGACCCCGCCCGCTTCACCTTAAGATTGAGGGAGAATCCAGTTATGGGAATGAATGTTGGCTCAAATCAGGATGATGATGTAATGCTGGACGTCAACATGACACCATTGATTGATGTCATGCTGGTCTTGCTGATTATGTTTATTATCACTATTCCGTTGCCGAATAATTCGATTAATATCAACCTGCCAAATGGCACGCCACCACCGACTGAGGAAAAACCGCCAGAGATTGTGAATTTACGTCTCGATGCTCAAGGCCAGATCTTCTGGAATGATCAGCCGGTGGCGAATGCCCAAGCGCTAGAAGCCTTATTCAAGACCGTAGCGCAAAAAGCCGATCAGGATCAGATTAAAATCAAGGCTGATCGCGCAACTGAATATAAGCATATCGCGATGGTGATGGCTGCGGCTCAGCGTCTGGAAGTGAAAAAAATCGGAATTGTCAGCAATAACAATTCTTAAATCTACAGAATCAAAAAACCCAGCATGTGCTGGGTTTTTTATTATTCAATATCTTACATTTGCGACTGGATATAGTTTTGCAGACCAATCAGCTCAATCAGACGTAACTGTTTTTCTAACCAGTAAGTATGGTCTTCTTCCGTATCTGACATTTGCTGGCGCAGCATGTCACGGGTCACATAATCGCCCTTCTCTTCACAAAGTTTAACCCCTTGAGCCAGCTTTTCACGGACATGATACTCAAGCTTCAGGTCAGCTTTCAGGCAGGTCACCACATCTTCACCGACTTCAATGTCGTCACGCTGCATATTTGGTGTACCTTCAAGGAACAGGACACGACGAATCAGGGCATCTGCATGCTGTGCTTCTTCCTGCATTTCATGGTCGATGCGTTCAAAGATTTTTGTCAGACCCCAATCTTCATACATACGAGAGTGAATCAGGTATTGATCACGAGCAGCCAGTTCGCCACCGATCAGCATATTTAAATAATCTACGACTTCTGGATTACCGCGCATTTGAATTACTCCCTGCTTTTATCATCCTATTATGGAGAAAAGATGTTTGATTTGCAAAAGCAAAATTATGGTAAATATCTGATTTTTATATAATTAAAATGAGAAGCACTTGCATTTACGCTCTCTATTCGGCCAAATCCCATTTATAAAACAATATCTTGCATTTTTCGTTTCGTTTTTATTCAATCCAGCAAGCTGGAATATTCAAACGTTAATTTTTGTAAATATTAATAAGCACTTATCTTGTTGCTTATTTTTATCTTGGACTCACCTGTTTGGCCTGGTTCATGCATAATTGTGCCTACGATGAAAGAAGTCAAAACAACAACGGTTTAAATATGACATTACAACATAGCACAGCACCTGTTCTGGTCACCGGCGCATCTGGCTATATCGCCAGTTGGGTGATCCAAAAACTTTTAAAACAAGGTTATACCGTACATGCCACTGTACGTGACCTGAATAAAACTCAGAGTTATACGCACCTAGAACAAATTGCAGACAGCACTCCGGGAACCTTAAAGCTGTTTGAAGCCAATCTGCTCAAGCCCGGTTCTTTTGATGCGGCCATGGAAGGTTGTGAAATTGTCTTTCATATGGCCTCGCCTTTTGTGGTCACCAATTATAAGGATGCGCTTAAAGACATTATTGAACCAGCAATTCTGGGTACGCAAAATGTGCTGAATAGTGTCAATAAAACTGAATCTGTCAAACGTGTGATTGTCACCTCAAGTATTGCCTCAACGTATGGGGATGCGATTGATATTTTGCAAACCGAGCACACCAGTTTTGATGAATCTCACTGGAATACCACCAGTTCAGAAACCCATCAACCTTATCCATATTCCAAAGTCATGGCAGAACGCAAAGCTTGGGAAATGGCGGAAGCGCAGGATCGCTGGGACCTGATCTGTATCAATCCGGCACTGGTCTTTGGGGAGTCCTTAACGCCGAATACTCAATCAGGCAGTGTGGAAGTTCTGCAACAGTTTGCCAATGGCATGACTTTACTAGGCGTTCCACCGATGTGGAATGGTGTGGTCGATGTTCAGGATGTTGCCGAAGCCCATATCCGTGCTGCATTTAATCCGGAAGCGCATGGCCGCTATATTATCTGCAGTGAGACTTTGAGTTTACTGGAAATGGGGAAAATCCTGCGCGAAGCCTTTGGTCCAAAATTCCCGTTTCCACGCAACCAGTTGCCTAAAACGGCTTTCAAGATTTTTGGTCCTCTGGCAGGCTTTAGCCGTAAATTTGTTGAACTCAATATGGGTTATCCAATTTTCTTTAATGCCCAAAAAAGTAAGGATGAACTCGGTCTGGAATACCGTCCGGTAAAAGAGAGTCTGGTCGAACATTTCCAGCAATTGCTGGATGATGGTGTGGTGAAAAAATATATTCCTTAACCGTACTCGCTCAAACCTGATCTGACAGTGACCGATTTTTTATGGTGTCTGTCAGATTAAGTTTGAGCTTATGCATCAAGTCATTTATCGGCAAGCTTATGACGACTGCTTAAAAATCTGCTTAAGCAGAAGTCCAACGCGCATTTTTCCACGCTTGCTGTTGCTTTGCATCTAGAAAAGTCCAAGCTACAAAACGACTCTCTTTTTGCCCCTGGGTCATTTTAATGGTTTTTACATCCACTGCACCGCACTTACGCAAGGTATTTAACAGCATAGGCAATGTGGTTTTCTTAGAAACCAGTGTACTAAACCAAAGACATTGCTCAGCAAACTGTGTGCTCTCTTGTACCATCTGGCAAACAAAGCGTTCTTCTCCACCGTCACACCACAGCTCGTTCTTTTGCCCGCCAAAGTTTAACACCACTTTAGACCGATCAACCGGTTTGCCAAGTTTGCGTAATTTTTGCGTTGCTGTGGCATTTGCTTCATCTTGCGAAGCATGAAATGGTGGGTTACACAGGGTCAAATCAAAACGATCTGAAGCTTTAATCACACCTTTGAAGATATTGCTCGGTGTCTTCTGCAATCGAATCTGAATCCCCTTCCTGAGATTAGGATTTGCTTCCACAATAAATTGAGCACTTTTCACCGATGCCGAATGAATGTCTGAGCCAACAAATTTCCAACCATAACTACGATGCCCAATGATCGGATAAATACAGTTCGCACCTACCCCAATATCTAACACCTGAACTGCACGCCCTGTTGGAATCTGGCCATTATTATTGTCACTCAACAAGTCCGCCAAATAGTGAATATAATCGGCTCTACCCGGAATCGGTGGGCAAAGATAATCTTGAGGAATATCCCAATATTGAATGCCATAAAAATGCTTCAGCAATGCCTTATTGAGCATTTTCACAGCCAGTGGATCAGAAAAATTGACTGAAAGATCGTTGTATTGATTCGGGCTGACAAAAGGAGCAAGTTCCGGACAACTCTGGATGAGCTGAGGAAAATCGTAACGACTGCGGTGCAGATTTCGTGCATGTAATTGCGATTTTTGTTGCGGAAAAGATTTCTTTGCTTGCGCCATGTGTATGCCAATCATCAACGGGAGAACAGAATCAATAAGGCAGGATCTATACCTGCAAATGAATCTATTGTACGTGAATTCAACTTACATTGCCGAACCCGTCCTTGTATTTGTCTATCCTCCCCTCTCATTCACCTATAGTTTTGAATTAGCAATAAAAAAGACACCTTAAGATTCATCATCCTGGGTATCTTTTTTATTTGAGTCATTGTTTAGAACTGATTATTCTTCGATTTGCCCATGCTCTTTCATCAAAGCAATAAATTGCGCTTCATTGATCACGGGCACACCGAGTTTTTCTGCTTTATCGAGCTTAGAACCGGCTTTTTCACCCGCCACCACACATTTGGTTTTACTCGATACACTGCCACTGACCCGTGCACCTAAGGCTTGCAACAGTTGTGTTGCTTCATCACGTCCCATAGAACTTAAAGTTCCAGTCACTACCCAGCTTTCGCCATTCAGTGGTTGGTGCGTTGGTGCAATTGGCGCATCCCAATGAATACCGGCAGCCAACAAGCGATCCAATACTTCCAGGTTATGCGGTGCCTGGAAGAAATCAACAATCCACTCTGCGGTAATATCACCAACATCCGGTGTTTTCTTTAAAGCGTCTACATCAGCACTACGTAAAGCGTCGAGAGTCTGGAAAGTATTGGCCAGCATACGTGCTGTCGTTTCACCTACGCCACGAATCCCGAGCGCATAAATAAACGCTGCCAATGTAGTTTTCTTGCTGTTCTCAATCGAATCAATGAGATTTTGAACGGACTTTTCACCCATTTTTTCGATTTGCAGTAATTGCTCACGATGCTCATGCAAGTGATAAATATCCGAAACATCTTTTAAAAGATTGAGATGTAACAGTGACTCTACCCAGCGATCGCCCAGACCTTCGATATCCATAGCCTTACGTGAAACAAAGTGACGGATGGTTTCGATGCGCTGCGCCGCACAATACAGTTCACCTGAACAACGTGCCAAGGCCTCGCCTTCCGGCATAACAACTGGAGAACCGCACACCGGACAATTATCAGGTAAATGCACTTCTACCGCATCGGCAGGACGGAATTCTGACCAGACTTTTTCCACTTTAGGAATCACGTCACCACTACGATAAACGCTGACGGTATCCCCGATTCTTACATCCAGACGGTGAATTTCACCAATATTATGCAGCGTTACATTGGAAACGGTTACACCACCCACTGCAACCGGATTCAACCGTGCTACAGGCGTTAGAGTCCCAGTACGGCCCACTTGCCAGTCAATATTTTCAACAGTGGTCAATGCAGCCACTGCCGGGAATTTATAGGCGGTCGCCCAACGTGGTTCACGGCTCAAGAAACCCAGTTTCTGTTGCTGTTTCAGGTCATTGACTTTGATGACCATACCATCGATTTCGACACTAAGCTTTGAACGTTCTTCAATGATCTGCTCGTAAACTTTTTGCACTTCCTGGATGCTACTGCAGATAAAATGCCGCTCACCAACAGCAAAGCCAAACTGCTGTAGCCATTCCAGACTGGCTGACATCGTGGTTTGACCATGATGCGGTACACACTGGGCAATCCCATAGGCATAGAAAGCCAAAGGTCGAGAAGCTGCAATATTCGGATCAAGCTGGCGTAAACTGCCGGCCGCGGCATTACGTGGATTGGCAAAGGTTTTTTCACCTTTCGCTGCATTGGCCGCATTCAGACGTTCAAAGCCGGATTTCGGCATCAGCACTTCGCCTCGCACTTCCAGTAATTCTGGAATCACGCCATTCACTGGAGATAGAAATTTTGGCAGATTACGGATGGTTTTGACATTCTGGGTAATATCTTCTCCAGTTTCCCCATCACCACGGGTGACACCGCGAACCAGTACGCCATGTTCATACCATAGAGAAATTGCCAGACCGTCAAATTTCAGCTCAACATCGTATTCAATCTTTTGATTGGGTAAGCGTTCTTCAATACGGCGCGCAAAAGCAAACAGATCATCCTGATTAAACACGTTGCCCAAAGACAGCATTGGCACCGCATGCGTTACGGTCAGAAATTTGGAAAGTGCCTGACCGCCTACTTTCACTGTCGGTGTGTCTGGCTGTTGTAAATGTGGATATTGTTCTTCTAAAGCTTTGAGCTGATGAAAGAGCTGATCATATTCACTGTCTTCAATCGTAGGTTGATCCATCACATAATAAGCATGATTATGCTTGGCAAGCAGTTGAATCAATTGACGCATTTGCGCAATGACAGTGGCATCTTGGGTCATAATTTCACCATAAAAAAGGGCGGAAAATCCGCCCTATACAATATTCAGCTTTTCGCTATTATAAAAATCGGATTCTGCAGATTCAATATTGGAATATTAAACTTCTGCAGTTTGTCCAGCACGATAATCAATCGCCTGATGACGCCAGAATTCACGTAATTGTGGGGTCATTTCCTGCTGGTTCTGATCATAAACCAGACCATCCACTTCACGCGCAATCAGACGAGAAATGCTGTCCATGGTATCGAAGGCATTCTGCACATCGCTATGCGGTAAAGCCAGGAAGAACGCCAGACCTTTCACTTCTTCAGTCGACAGAGTTTCTAGGTCAAAACCTTCCATACCGGTATCTGCCATACGCAATACTGAAAATAGCAATTTTGAGCCATCTTCACTATAACGATGGAAACATGCCAACTCACCATAACGCAGGCCATATTTCAGTAAAACTTTTAGGGTTTTTTCGCCTGAAAGAGCACGGCCTTGTGGATAAACATGCAATGAAATAATCGTTTCAGCATTAGCCAGCGAACATTCTTCATCCACAATTTTTTGCTCATGGAGATGTGCATCGAGAATACTGCTTTCATCATTAAAGTCAGAAATTTCAGCTTTTTCAATATTACTATTCAGGCTAAATTCAGCGGCTTTAGGCTCTGCTGCTTCTACTGTTTCAGGCTTACTTTCTTGTTCCGCTGACGTAGTGTTTTCTTCAGTTTTGGCTACTTCCGGTTCTGCTTCTTCTGCATCCACCGGTGTGTCGAGTCGGCTTGCTGCTTTAGTTTCTGGCTGGGCGGTTTCAACCAAAGTTGGCTCTACTTTGGCTGCTTCTTGTTGTTCTTCCGCAGGTGCAATGTTGTTTACCACTTCTTCATTCAGACTCGGTTCCACACGTGCAGCTGCCGGACTTTCGGTTTTAGACAGTTGAGAACGTACATGCCTTGGAATAACCGGAGTCTGGCTGTCAGGATCAATATGCAGATCCGCATCCAGTGACGGTACAGCCTCCGCAGGTTTTTTCAAGATCAGTCTTATGCCGAATAGCATAATCACAATTGCAATAACAATCCCGATAATTGTGGTGATTTCCATGTTATACCTCCGCAGCTAAGCCGTATTCTTTTGCCTGTTCCAAATTTACTGTCACTAATTTTGAGGTTCCCGGTTCAGGCATGGTTACACCTAAAAGATCAGTCGCCATCATCATTGCAAGTTTGTTATGAGTAATATAAATAAATTGCACTTGTTCAGAAAGCTCTTTGACTAAATTACAAAAACGTCCCACATTGGCATCGTCCAGCGGTGCATCCACTTCGTCCAATACACAGAATGGTGCCGGATTTAGGCGGAAAATTGCAAAGACCAGTGCTAATGCGGTTAAAGCCTTTTCACCACCAGAAAGCAATGCCAGTGAGCTGTTGCGCTTGCCCGGTGGGCGAGCCATCAGTTTTACACCCGATTGCCATCCATCTTCAAGACTTAAACTCGCTTCACCGCCCTCAAATACTTTCGGGAACAGGTTTTGTAGCTCGGCATTGACCTGATCGAAGGTATTCATAAACAGTTTACGGGTTTCCTGATCAATACTTTTCATTGCTGCCTGCAGCTGTTCAACGGTATTTTCCAGGTCCTGAATCTGATGGCTGAGCTCGTCATAGCGTTTCGAAACTTCTTCATACTCTTCAGAAGCTGCCAGATTCACCGCACCCAGTTTATCGAATTGAGCCTGTGCTTTTTCCAGTTTGGCCTGATGTGCTTTTACATCAATATTCAGCCCTGAAATTACTTCACTATTCAATTCTTTCAGTTGTTCTGAATAATGCTGCAAATCGGATTTGGCAGCTTGCCAAGCCAGACGTTTGGCTTCGAGTTCAGTACGCAATTGTTCATCTTGCTGCTGGAACGTGTGGCGCTGCTCAGTCAGGTGCTGCTGCTTGCTCTGGATCTGATTCAGCTCAACCTGCCAGTCTGCCCAGGTTTTTTGCAGTTTTTCCGTGATCAGAGCCTGTTCATTGAACTGGCTCTGTAAAGCTGGCAATTCCAGCTGTACCGGATCGACAAACTTTTTGGCCTGTTCTATTTGCGCAATAATCTGCTGATATTGTTCTTTTAAAAACAGCTGATCTTTTTCCAGCAGTTCAGCCTGTTGCTGACTTTGTACCGTTTGCCTGCGTAGTAATTCTAATTCCTGCTGTGCCTGCTGAGTGATTTGCTGTGAGTCTTCCAGCTGGGCATTGAGTTCTTCCAGCTGGAATTGCAAGGTCTTGTAATTCGGCAGTGCCTGTTCCAGTTTCAAATTCAGTGCATGCAGATCAATTTCCAGATCGTCTTTCTGCATCGCATCTTCTTCCAGCTGCTCATCCAGTTGCTGTAACTGGTTTTGCAATTGCTGTTTCTGTACCGCAAAGGCCTGCGTCGCGCTCTGAACTTTGGCAATGTTCAGATCAAGCTGTTGTAACTGCTCTTGTGCCTGCTTCTGCTGCTCATTGATGCTTTGAATCTGGCTTTGCAAAGTTTTTACTTGAGCAGTGAGTTCAGGTAACTGTTGCTCTAGATCTGCGAATTTCGGTTCAAGCTGAGTCAGTTGCTGCTCGATTTCATCCAGACGGATACGATGACTCAGTGCCCCTTGTCCCGCCTGACTGGCTTCATCATAGTCCAAGGCAATTACCCAATCTGGGCCGACATGATAGCCATCCAGACTTAAGATCGACTGGCCTGCTCTCAGCTGAGTTTGTAAACCAACTGCCTGTTTAAAGTTCTCAGCTAAGGCCACCTGTTGCCAGAGTGAATATTGAGGCGCTTCAATCCAGTCTGCTAAACAAGGGAGTTCAGCGATCTGAATATTATCCNNGCAGAAAGCCATTTCGCCAGGAACTTTTCAATCAGGCTGGCATGAGCTTTGGCCTGTGGATTCAGCTTCAACACCTGCATTAACTGCACCGCATCCGCTTTGGCGTTTGGATTGGCTTTGGTCAGTAACTGGCTCAGGTTTTTCCGTTCTGAATGCAGTACCTGAATTTCTGATTTCATCTGTATGAGCAATTGCTGCTGACCTGCCTGTTCTGCCTGTAGCTGCTCAAGCTCAGTTTTCAGTGTTTTGAGCTGAGTCTCAAAGCCAGTGATTTGCTGTTCAGTTTCAGTTCTATCAGCCTGATACTGTTCCAGCTCATCTTGCTGCGCCTGCTGCTGAATTTGTGCTGCCTGCTGTTGCAAGGTTTCTTTTTGCTGTTCAATCCGGACAATATTTTTAGCCAGCTGTTCACTTTGCGCCAGCATTTGCTGTTTACGTTGTTGCTGTTGTTCAACCTGGGTTTTAATTTGAGCAAACTGGGCAGCAATCGTACCTTGCTGGGATTTTAGATCAGTCAGGCTCTGGTTTTGTTCCTGACTTTGACCTTCCTGCTGCTGCAATTGTGCAGTCTGATCTTCGAGCTGCTGATGCAGGGTGTCCAACTGTAATTCAATCAGCTGTAAACGTTCTTTGGTCTGCGCTTTCTGTTCTTCGAGCTTCACCAGACTGGTCGAGTTCTGCTGCAACAAGGACTGCTTTTGCTGCAACGTCATTTCCAGTTCGCTGAGCTTTTTCTCAGCCTGTTGCCATTCAGTTTGTAGCGGTGTGGATTGTTGAATCAGGCGCTGGAACAATTCACTGGTCGCTCCCAGAGCATGCTCAACAGTAGTCAATTCAGAACGTACCAGCTTAAAATTCTCGCCCAGCGTATTCATCTGCACAGTATATTCTTCTTGCAGTCTCTGACTTTGCTCACACTGGAACGACAGGATTTCAATCTTGATGGTACGGATCTGGCCTTCCAGTTCCTTATATTGAATGGCAGTTTCTGACTGGCGTTTTAAGGTTTTAAGCTGAGACTTGAGTTCAGAGGCAATATCTTCCAGACGCGACAGGTTCTGCGTAGTGTGATCCAGATGCAGCATGGTCTCGCGGCGACGTGCCTGATAACGGGAAACCCCTGCAGCTTCTTCAATAAAAACCCGCATTTCTTCCGGCTTGGCATCCACCAGACGGTTAATCATGCCCTGTTCAATAATCGCATAAGAACGCGGCCCCAGACCGGTTCCCAGGAAAATATCGGTAATATCACGACGTCGGCATTTGGTGCCATTCAGGAAATATTCAGACTTGCCATCACGGTTGACCTGACGACGCACTGCCAGCTCATTATAGGCATTATATGCACCGCCTAGCTTGCCATAGGTATTATCAAAGCGCAGTTCTACACTGGCGATGCCCACCGGTTTACGCTTGGCAGTTCCGGTAAAAATCACATCCTGCATGCTGCCACCACGCAGTTGGCGCGCACTGGACTCACCCATCACCCAGCGTATGGCATCAATCACATTTGATTTACCACAACCATTGGGTCCCACTACTGCAGTCCGGTTATCCTTGAAGTGTAAGGTGGTACTGTCAGCAAAAGATTTGAAGCCTGAAAGTTTTAAACTGCTTAAACGCATAGTGTCCTGATTTAACGTCGTGAGCGTCTGGCCCACGCGAGTTCAATTTGTTTCATCCGTGTCAGAGATTCCAACACAAGGTTGCGCAAGTGTCGACAAAAATCTTCCATAAATAACGTCGCCTGATGGGATTTACGAATTAAAATCGCTTCCGTCACCAGTTTAAATAATTCAAAAGATTCCTGTAGCTCACGTCTTGAAATATTCAGGGTCAGAAAATAGCTACGGCGTAAAGATGGCAGCAGTTCCTGATAGTAGCGCATCAGGTAAAGATTACCGACCATCTCCTGTTGCTGGGCCATTCCCTGAAAGATCAAATCATAAAACTTTTCGATATGGCCTTGGCGGGTTTCGGCTTCTAATTGTTCTAATAATAGCTGAATGCGCTCTGCCTCATGGCTACGCCAGGTTTCTGCCATGCGATGTACCATCTGCCCCAGCAATAAAGAGGTCAGGTCAAACAAGGCACGAACCTGCATGGCCGACATTTCCGAAACAATGGCACCGCGACGCGGGAAGATTTCAATCAGCTGGGTACGTTCAAGCAAGAGCAAGGCTTCACGGACTGATCCCCGACTGACGTCAAGTTCCGATGCAATTCTGAGTTCCTGGATGCGTTCGCCTTCAACCAGTTCACCCCGGATAATCTGTTCACTGATATGCTTGGCAATCTGTTCAGACAAACTGTGTGCTTCTTGTTGTTGCATACTGTTCCTGTCTTATTTTTATTGATGCAAGTGCAGTCATTCTGGATGACTATTCAGTTATTAAACGGCTTTTTTGCAGAAAATACTTTGACATTGTCAGACAATCTTGTGTCTATACAGCCAACCCAGTCAAAGAAAAAGGAGAATAGTGACCCATTCTCCTCAAAAAATTTAGCTGATAAAAAATGAGTAGTTCAGGCAGTAAAGCCTTGATAGATAAAATACAGACCAACTGTAGTCAGTAAGGCCGCAAAACATTTTTTTAATAGAACTGGTGATAATAAATGCGCCACTTTTGCACCAAATTTTGCAGTGATAAAACTCATCACACTAATACCAACAAACGCATAAATATGAATATAACCAATCGTATTTGGTACTTCGACTTCAGCTTTCTGACCAAACCAGATGAAACCTAAGGCACCAGCCACTGCGATCGGCAAACCGCAGGCAGCAGAAGTGGCTACTGCTTTCTGGATGACGACACCACAACGATTCAGGAAAGGCACAGTCAAACTGCCGCCACCAATCCCGAATATGGCCGATGCCACGCCAATGCCGCCACCCGCTGCCAGCTGTAATGCGGCTGAAGGTAATTTCTGATTCGGATCAACCTGATAATGCGCGCCTCTAAACATTCTGAAGGCAATCCAGACTGCAAAGAAGCCAATCAGCAATTGCAGGCCTTGGCCCGATAAATAATCTGCAATACCAGCTCCCAAGAATGAGCCAATGACCAGGCCAGGTGCCAGATTACGCACCACATCCCATAACACTGCCCCTCTCTGATGATGTGCCATCACCGAACTGATTGAGGTCACAATAATCGTGGCCAGAGAGGTTCCGACTGCCATATGCATAATCACGCTTGGATCGTACTGGAGCTGGGTAAAAACAATGTACAGGATTGGCACGATAATCAGGCCACCACCAACGCCAAACAGGCCTGCGGCAAATCCTGCAATTGCACCAATCAATAAATATATGATTAACTCCATAACGACATTTACCACGTTTAGATTCAAATGGATGTAGAAACTCGCGAACTGCAGCAACGTTTAAGTCAAGCAGGCCAGCTTCCTGAAGTGTTGCTGATCAAGCCCATTACCACATCGACCAATGACGATGTCCGGGAACTGGCAACCAAAGGGGTACAACAGGTACTGGTGTGTAGCCGCGTGCAAACCCAGGGACGTGGACAGCGTCAACGTCAGTGGATTTCTCCTGAGGGGAACATCTATTTAAGCACATTGCTGCATACACAAAAAGCAATCGATGGTCGTCTGGCGCTGGAAATTGCATTAAATATCCTGCAAATGCCAAGTCTAAAAGGACTGGACTTGCAAGTGAAATGGCCCAATGACCTGTACAGCCTGCAAGGGAAATGGGGCGGCATTCTGATTGAACCGATTTCGACCCAACAGGTGGTGGTCGGTGTCGGGATCAATATCAGCCCACTCATGGAAAGCATTCCAGACCAGCAGGTCACCTCTCTGACTGAATTGGGACTACCGCATGCTTCACGTGTAGATCTGATTGCCGAGTTGTATCTCGCCATTCAGCAAGCGGGTGAATGGTTTAATTACGGCAGTCAGAATCTACCAGCACGGTTTAACCAATATGCTGCATTTTTCCAGCAAACAGTTGAATTTACCGATATTCAAGGCCAATATTCCGGAACTTTCCTCGGCATTCAGGACGATGGTGCAGTCATTATTGAAACGGATGCAGGTACGCAGACATTTTATCAGGGGCAACTCCGTCTTAAAAACGGCGGCTGAACAGGCTTAACTCAATGAAAAAACTATGGTTGGATATCGGCAATACACGACTCAAGTACTGGATTACGGAGCAGAACCAGATCATTGAGCATGCCGCGGAAATGCATTTGCAATCCCCTGCCGACTTACTTCTTGGCTTGATTCAGCATTTTAAGAGTTTGGGCTTGCATCAGGTCGGGATTTCTTCCGTGCTGGACAAAGCAAATAATACCCGAATTCAATCGATTCTGACCTGCCTGAACATTCCTGTAGTTTTTGCCAAGGTACAGGCACGCTATGCCGGTCTGATCTGTGGCTATGATGATCCTTCACAGCTTGGGATCGACCGCTGGTTGCAGGTGCTGGCCGTTGCCAAGTCAGCTGAGAAAAATTATTGTGTGATTAGCTGTGGGACTGCCCTGACCATTGATCTAGCCCAAGGTCAGAAACATCTCGGTGGTTATATCCTGCCGAATCTGTATTTACAGCGCGATTCCCTGATCCAGAATACCAAAGGCATTAAAATCCCGGATGCGGCTTTCGATGAACTCAGTCCTGGGCGCAATACCATTGACGCCGTGCATCATGGCATTTTATTCGGTCTGCTCAGCACCATTGAAAAAGTACTGCAAGACTTTCCGGCGCAGCTGATCCTGACTGGTGGAGATGCTGTGCTGTTTGCCCAGCATCTCGAACGGTTTCAGCCTGTGATTGAACCCGATTTATTGCTTAAAGGCCTGCAGCATTTTGCAGATCATTTGCCAGACACAGTTTGAGGAGCTCGAGTAACTTTGAAAAATCTGCATAGCCATCCAGTTTGTTAAAATGCCCTGCATTTTTGATTTCAAAAATCTGTGCATTCAAGCTATGGCCCAAACGCAGCGAAATCGGTGCAGGCACATAAGGATCATTGCTGGAAAGCAGCATTACAAAGCGTTTGGCACCATGTGATAAATTGTTCAGATCTAATTTTACTGCCTGTACCATTTTGTTCAGTTCCGACCAGGCCACCAGTGATGTATCAAAAGCTGCGACTAACATGAGTCCGCCAATTTTCAATTGTGTACGGCTATAGTGTTCTTCAAGAAACTTTAGAGCACTTAAGCCACCCAAGCCATGCGCAACAATGAAACTATGCTCATCCAGATGCGGAATCTGCAGTTTCAGGTTGTGTTGCCATTCTTCCAGATCAGGTTGAAAAGGATTGGCCAGCATGATCCGTTTGGCCTCGAACCCTGCGTCTTTGATCTGCCGGCTCAACCATGGATACCAGTGGTCATTTGAGGTCGCCTGATAGTCAGGCACGATATAGACTTTCTTAGTTATATTTTTCATAGCATTGTACTTATTATATTGAGAGCAAAATGCTCCGACTAAAAGTTAAGTTTTTAATTATTAGTGGATGAAATTCAATATTCCTTATTTAATTTCATCCTACCTATTAAACCACCCCGGTAATCACCCCTCTATTCAGTGGAAGATTGGATCAGATGAGGCTGAATCACTCGCCAGACTTCCGGCAGTTCAGTACAGCCTTGCGAATTAATGAAATGCCCTTGATGCTCGGCACAGATTACGATTGCATCCAAACTCTCTGCCTGCTCCAGACTAAAGTCAGGCTGAACCCGATCATCACCTTCCGAATAAATCACTACACGTTCATCAATCTGACGTTTCAGCAAATCAAAATCCACTTCAGCCGCGTCAATGAACGGATTAACTTCTTCCAGACGTCCCAGTCTGCCATTAAAACCGGCCACTAATACCAGTTGTTTGATTCTCTGATTTTTTAATTCGCGACTTAAATAATGTAATGCAGCCAGACATCCCAAGCTATGTGCAATAAAAATACTATTTTCGTCAATCCCGTCAATCTGTTCACGCATTTGCTGTTCCCAAACCTCCAGTTTTGGCGTAGTTGACGGGTCAAGTCTGAGTACTTTCAAGCTGACATGTTCCTGCTGGGCTTTTTCCTGAATCCATGGAAACCAGTTTTCTTCAGGACTTGCGGTATAGCCATGCACCACAATCACTTGAGTCATTAGAAACATCCTTCTGTATTATTTTATTTCGAATGTTTTCGAGTCTGCCTGATTTTTCTGGAAATTTGGGTAAGCAAATGTTGTTTTGTTTAAACCAGATATAAAAGAAAATACAGACAATAAAAAAGGCGCTATACGCGCCTTTCTTACTTAAAACATTTATTTTTTGTCGTTGCCGCCGAACAGTGGGCCCATGCCACCACCGCCACCAAACTGTTTTTGCAGACCGCTCAGTGATTTCATCATTTTTGCCATACCCGACGGATTGGCAAATTTCTTCATCATCTTCGCCATTTGCGCATGCTGTTTGATCAGCTTGTTGACTTCTGAGACTTCCATACCGCAACCTGCTGCAATACGCTTTTTACGGCTTGGATTCATCAGGTCAGGGTTACGACGTTCCTTGATAGTCATCGACTGGATAATCGCTTCCATTTTCTTCACTTGCTTTTCAGGATTTGCCTGCGCAATCGCATCTTGAATACCAGAATTGCTCATGCCTGGAAGTTTGTCCAGGAAGCCCATCATGCCGCCCATCTTGTTCATCTGCTCGAATTGCATCAGCATATCTTCAAAGTTGAAGCTACCGCCTTTCTGCAATTTCTTCGCCATTTTCTCGGCTTTTTCTTTGTCGATTTTGCGTTCAACTTCTTCGACCAAAGAAAGCACGTCACCCATGCCCAGAATACGCTGTGCCACACGTTCCGGATGGAATGGCTCAAGCGCATCCAGTTTTTCACCCATACCGAGGAACTTGATTGGTTTGCCAGTAATCGCACGAACAGACAGTGCTGCACCACCACGCGCATCACCATCAGTTTTAGTCAGGATCACACCTGTCAAAGGAAGCGCATCGTTAAATGCTTTGGCTGTATTTGCCGCATCCTGACCGGTCATGGCATCAACCACGAACAGGGTTTCAGTCGGATTAATCGCTGCATGCAGCTCTTTAATCTCTTCCATCATATCGTCATCGATATGCAGACGACCTGCGGTATCGACAATCAACACATCAGCAAACTGGATTTTTGCCTGTTCAATTGCACGATTAACGATGCTGATTGGCTTTTCAGTAGCACTCGATTCAAGGAAAATCGCGCCAACTTCGCCAGCCACTGTCTGTAACTGCTTGATCGCGGCCGGACGATAAACGTCGGCAGATACCATGGCTACTTTTTTCTTTTGACGCTCTTGCAGGAAGCGTGCAAGTTTGGCTGCAGTCGTGGTTTTACCCGCACCCTGCAAACCGGCAAGCAGTACCACCACCGGTGGTTTCGCTGCAAGGTCAAGGCTTTCATTGGCCTCGCCCATCATTTTGGTCAATTCGTCATAGACGATTTTGACGAAAGCTTGCCCTGGTGATAACTGAGTCATCACTTCCTGGCCTAATGCTTCTTCCTTAACTTTCGCGATAAATTCACGAGTTACAGGTAACGCAACGTCGGCTTCAAGAAGTGCCATACGTACTTCACGTAACGTATCTTTAATATTGTCTTCGGTTAGCTGCCCTGAGCCAGTAACATTTCTTAAACTCTGCGTGAGTCGTTCTGTTAAGGTATCAAACATTGCAAAATCCGCTTAAAATAGCCAGTAGCAAAAAATTGTTTCTTAAAATAGAAAATTTATGCATAGAATGCTATAGGATACTGTAGTTCGCACTGAATTTATATAAATGAATATTCATCACCCTTAAAAAGGTTTGACATGCTTAGCCTACCCTTGGTTTACACGATCTTAGCATTAATCGCTTATACCTCTTCTTTTTGGTATCTGTTCATTCATTTAATGACTAAACGTACTCCAAATCAATGGTTTGTCGGCTTAACAGCTTTAGTTGGACTGGTACTCCATGCTTTGGTTTTATCAGGTGACATGTATACCCCGATGGGGATGAATTATGATGTATTTGCCTTACTTTCCTTTACTTCAGGGCTAATGCTACTGCTGAGTATCATTTACAGTACCTATCGGCCGATTATTGCGCTAAACCTGATTGGTATTCCCGTCGCTGCGACCGGCCTGATCCTCGGTTTTAGTTTCACCCAGCCAGCGAAAGTCATTGCACAGAATTCCCTGGGTCTGGATATTCATATTATCTTGTCCCTATCTGCTTACGCTGTGTTATTGATGGCGACGATTCAGGCCGTGATTTTGCGGTTTCAGGACCGTGAACTGAAGAAGAAACAGAAACGTCGGGTTTGGGTGAATCTGTTGCCATCCTATCAAGATATGGAATCTTTATTGTTCGATATGCTGATGACCGGTTTCATTTTACTGACACTGGCATTGGGTTTCGGCTTCTTTACCATCGATAATTTCTTTGCCCAGCATCTGGCCCATAAGACTGCCTTTAGTATTGTGTCCTGGCTGGTTTATGGTGCATTACTGATTGGACACTGGAAATTTGGCTGGCGTGGCCAGAAAGCAGTTCGTTTTACCTTGCTTGGGTTTGGCCTGCTGGCGCTTGGTTTTATCGGTTCCAAGTTTGTGCTGGAAATGCTATTAAACAAATAAAGTGATTGATCCTCGATCGATATTACAAAAGCTCAGCTAAGACTGGGCTTTTTATTTAATTATCCTTTTCTTTATCTGGATTCACTTTCCCTACCCGTACAGATAGGGGCCAGCTCACTACCCGGGGCAATTCCGGATCTTCCCATTCTGGCAATAAGGCATCTGCCAGTATATTCAGCGGATTATGTCCGAGTGCCTGAGTGGCTGCTTTTACGGCTGACCAAGTGCTCATATAGCCTATCAGTTGGTAAAAGTTCCACTCGACTTGTAATACCGGCGGCTGTACAGCAATTTCATGAAATGGAAATGGCAGATTTTTGTATCCTTCATCAACATGGCGGCGTTCAGGTGCCCAATAGGGCGCAATGGTCACTTCATAAAAATGTCTGAAATAATGATTTAGATGTTCTTCATCGATGCTGAATACCCCATAACTAATAAGAGCCAGAATAGCATTGGGTTTTGCAATACGGCGAACCTCCGTATAGAACTTATCCAAATCCAGCCAATGGGCAGCTTGTACGACTGAAATCAGATCTACACTCTGGCCAACACATGGGATTTCTTCGGCTAAGGCCTGATGATATTGAATTTTCGGATGAGATTTGGCTTGGGCAAGCTGTTCACTACTCGCATCAATGGCAATGACCTGATCAAAATAATGCGCCAAAACCTCTGAAAACTGTCCTGAGCCACAGCCGACGTCTAGAGCCAATTTGGTACTCGGTGATAGCTTTGCCAGTATCTTCCCCAAAGTGTCCGGATAATGCGGGCGAAACAAGGCATAATCTTGAGACTGCTGGGAGAAATGGTCTTTAAATTCCCGACTTTTCATCTGCACTTTCCTGACCCGTTTTCTAACAGCTTAGCTTGATCCGGAAAGGCGACAATAGTAATTTGGTTTCATTTCCAATAATTTTTAAAACTAAAAAATTAGCATATTTTAATTATCTAAAGTTTAAAAAAAAATCAGCGAGTTTAACTATTCTGCTTGATCTGATAATCCGCTTTAAAGTTCTGATAACCACGTCGCTCTGCGGAATCTTCGCTTAAAGCTTCTACTTCCTGCAGGGTATTCAAGCAACGTGCAGTGAGCTGGATATATTGCTCGGTGCCATGGCTTTTCCAGGCAATTTCTTTTTCTTCTAAAGGACGAACTACTTTCGCCGGACTGCCAAGTACCAGATTATTTGCTGGTACTTTGAATTTAGCCTTAACTGTACTGTTGGCCCCAACAATGACATTCTCCCCGATTTCGGCCTCATCCAGAATCACGCTATTCATACCGATCAAGGCATTTTTTCGTACCACACAGCCATGCAGAATGGCACCATGACCAACATGGCCATATTCTTCAACCAAGGTCACACTGTCCGGAAATCCATGAATAGTACAGGAATCCTGTACATTGGCATTTTTCTGGATATGAATCCGGCCAAAATCGGCACGTAGTGAAGCAAATGGACCAATATAAACTCCGGCTTCAATAATCACATCACCAATCAGCACAGCCGTAGGATGGACATAAGCTTCAGGGCTGACGACAGGAATTACCCCATCAATCGCATAACATGGCATAGACTCCTCCTTGAGCTATTACATTCATGATTTTTTAAAATATTAAAAAGTCAATTCCGGCTGCTTTAAGCCACCAAAACGTTTATAAAATTGTGGATGTGCAGGTGGCATAAGGCCTTCCGCTGTCCGGGCAGTCTCCAGGAAAAACTCATCTCCTGCTGCAAATACTGCCTGATACAGATTGGTACTTAAATTACGCGCAATCAGTGACAACCAGTCTGTTGGCAACAGTTCAAATGGCAGATTCGGGTCTTTCAGTAAAATACGGCGATATTGATGGATCAGCAGGATACGAATCTGAAAGGCTTGTACTGGATCCAGTTCCTCTTCATTTTCCACCAGATAGAAAAACTCGCGGAAATCGCTAATAAATTTTTCATAACGCTGATGCAGTTCCGGGATTGGCCAGTTAGTCTCAACCATGCGTTTAATGGTTGGATAAGATTCCTGCCAAAGCTGTAAAGTTTCAGCACGAAACACTACGACCTGATCGGTCATCTTGTTATTCAGTAACAGGTTTTGCAGTTTCTGCTGATCACACCCCGGATAGGCCATGACATTGGTCGCGATATTGGCAAAGCCCAACCATTCCAGTTCTTTTTTCAGTGTCTGTTTATTTTCCAGTTCAACTGAACTGAGCAGAACTAGATCCCATTTCTGGTCCCATTCATTATGCTGGAAGCTGTAAATCTTTTGGTCTGCGGTAATAAAACGCTGACGGCTGCTTTCGGTAATACGGTAATAACTGGTGCGGCCAATCTTTTCTGAACTCAGCCAGCCATTTTGTACCAGACGGAATACAGCGGTACGCACAGAACGCTCATTGAAGCCAAATACATCCATCAGCTGAATCAGGCTGGCAAGACTAATGACTCCCCCACGGTGATAAATGCTGTCACCAAAAATCGTCATTACCAATGAGGTTCCACTGAGGGTCTCATTCTGAATGAAATCATCAATTACTTGTTTTAATTTCGGATTCATTACGTTCAATTTACCTTATCAAAGCCGGATGACAGACCTGAGCCTGTCATCCAGACGTATTTAAGCGGACTTTCGGATATCAAACACCCGCTGAGCCTTACCTTCAGAACGTGGCAAGCTACCTTCCGGTAAAACTTCCACACTGACACTAATCCCCACCATGGTCTTGATTTGGACTTTTAACTGATTTGCCAATTGATGTGTCATATTTATAGCATTATCTTTACGCATTTCGGTACGAATATGCAATGTATCCAGGTGACCCTGTTTACAAATCTGAATCTGATAATTTGGAATAAGCTGCGGAATATGCAGGATTTGCTCTTCAATTTGTGATGGGAACACATTCACACCACGAATAATCATCATGTCATCACTGCGACCGACAATCTTATCCATACGACGCATGGTACGTGCTGTACCTGGCAATAAGCGTGTCAGATCACGGGTACGGTAACGAATCACCGGCATACCTTCTTTGGTAATAGTGGTAAATACCAGTTCACCTAATTCACCATCAGGTAATACTTCACCAGTTTCCGGATGGATAATTTCAGGATAGAAGTGATCTTCCCAAATGGTAGGTCCATCTTTAGATTCCAGACATTCCATCGCCACACCTGGCCCCATCACTTCAGACAGGCCATAAATATCCAGTGCATCAATACCCAGACGCTCTTCAATTTCACGACGCATTTCATTGGTCCAAGGTTCCGCACCAAAGATCCCGGTCTTGATTGAACAGTCCTTGGCAGTCCCGAATTTTTTCTCCAGACACTCAATAATGTTCAGACAATAAGATGGCGTGACCATTAAAGCTGTTGGCTTGAAATCATGAATCAGCTGTGCCTGCTTATCAGTTTGGCCACCTGACATTGGAATTACGGTGGCACCCAGACGTTCTACGCCATAATGTGCACCTAGGCCACCAGTAAACAAGCCGTAACCATAAGATACCTGAATCGTATCTTTACTACTGAGTCCGGCTGCACGTAACGAGCGTGCCACCACATCTGACCAGGTATTAATGTCATTCTGGGTATAACCGACTACAGTCGGCTGACCTGTCGTGCCTGAAGAAGCATGTACACGGACAATCTGCTCCTGAGGCACAGCAAACATGCCAAATGGATAGTTTTCGCGCAGATCCTGCTTGGTGGTGAACGGGAATTTTGCCAGATCATCCAGTGATTTTAGATCATCCGGATGGGCACCGGCTTCATCAAATTTTTTCTTGTAAACCGTACTGTTCTGATAAGCATGCTGCAGCGTTTTTTTCATACGTTCCAATTGCAGGCTACGTAATTCATCTACTGAAGCGGTTTCAATCTGTTCCATTGCATTGTTATTCATATTCTTGCTCCTGCTGCAGTCATCCTGACTGCTGATGATTTCTCTTTTGATTCAGTCCTTAAGCCACATTTTCCAGAATCAGTGCGACACCCTGTCCAACACCGACACACATGGTACAAAGGGCATATTTTCCTTGCTTGCGTTGTAATTCTTTCATGGCGGTAATCACCAGTCGTGTACCGCTCATTCCGAGTGGATGTCCAAGGGCAATAGCACCACCGTTTGGATTGACTCGTGGATCATCATCCTGAAGGCCTAGCTCACGTAGCACTGCAAGCGCCTGTGCGGCAAAGGCTTCATTCAGTTCGATCACATCCATCTGTTCCAGACTTAAGTTTGTCTGCTTTAATACTTTCTGCACTGCGGGCACTGGACCGACACCCATATAACGTGGTTCCACTCCTGCACTGGCAATTCCTACTACCCGTACCAATGGTTTCAGTCCATATTGTTCTGCAAAATATTTGTTACCCAGTAGCACACAGGCTGCACCGTCATTGACACCAGACGCATTACCCGCAGTTACCGACCCACCTTCCTTGCGGAATGGCGCTTTTAAAGAAGATAACTTTTCTAAAGTAGTATCGGCACGTGGATGCTCATCTTCAGCAATCACCTGAGTAGAACCTTTAGCACCTTTGATTTCTACTGGCAGGATTTCTGCCTGAAAAATACCATTCTGCTGTGCCTGTGCAGTTTTTTGCTGACTGCGATAAGCGAAAAGATCCTGATCTTCACGATTAATCTGATATTTTTCAGCTACGTTTTCTGCCGTTTCCGGCATGCTATCTACGCCGAAACCTGCCTTGAATTTTGGATTGATAAAACGCCAGCCAATGGTGGTGTCATAAATTTCAGGAGTACGGCTAAATGCTGTGGTGGGCTTGGATTGTACAAATGGTGCACGGCTCATGGATTCTACGCCACCGGCCACTACAAACTGTGCTTCACCAGATTTAATTGCACGTGCTGCCAGACCGACCGCATCCAGACCAGAGGCACAGAGGCGATTTACAGTAATGGCAGGTACGCTTTCCGGCAATCCAGCCAGAAGTGCTGCCATACGTGCGACATTACGATTATCTTCACCGGCCTGATTAGCACAGCCTAAAATCACTTCATCAACTTCTGCCCATGGTAGGTTGGGATGCTGCTGTTTTAAATACTGGATCGGCAAAGCAGCAAGGTCATCGACACGAATACTGCTCAAACCACCTGCGTAACGACCAATTGGGGTACGAATACCGTCAAAAATATAAACATGTTCCATCGTTCTTGTTCCTTAGCTCGCCCTACCTTAGTCTGTTGGCGGTACTTGTTGCGCCTATCCTAGCGCTATCTACTTAGTTCAATATATACCAGGTTGTATCACTCTTCACCAAAAATACGATACATATTTTTTAATGTTTGTAAATTTTTGTCATATTAATTTCTATTTACTCACCCGAATCATTTATCTGAATAAATAAAATAAAAACAAATTACATATCAATAGCTTGATTAGAAAAATATTACGTAAACCCATGTTTTCAGATTTCATTTACTATCAGAGTAATACAACATATAACATAGGACCTAGCTAACCATCAGATCAAATAGGTATCACATTCATACCTATCAGGAATAATTCAACTCGACCAAGTTGCTAAGCTATAACTGAAAGGAAAAAATCGCACAACTTTAAGCCGAGTCAAATCCATCTCCGGCAGATTTAGCAGCCCTTATATTGTGGTGTGCGTTTTTGCATAAAGGCCTGAACGCCCTCACGATAATCACTGGAACGGCCTGCCAGACGTTGCAGATCCCGCTCCAGAATCAGTTGCTCATCCAGATTATTGTCTGCGGCGGCATGAATCGCTTTCTTGATCAGGGATAGACCATAAGTCGGCTGAGTCGCCAGATGTTCAGCCATTTTTTCAGCTTCTGCCTTTAACTGATCATCTTCAACTACCTGCCAGATCATGCCGAGTTGCAGCGCACGTTCAGCCGAGATTTTGTCACCCAGCATCGCCAGACCCATTGCTTGAGCACGGCCAACCAGACGTGGCAGGAACCAGGTACCCCCTGAATCTGGCACCAGACCAAGACGGCAAAAAGCCTGAATAAATGAAGCAGATTTCGCTGCTACCACGATGTCACAAGCCAGTGCAATATTGGCACCTGCACCCGCTGCCACGCCATTCACGGCACAGATTACCGGTTTTGGCATTTCAGTAATCAGTTTAATCAGTGGGTTATAGTATTTTTCAATCGATAGCCCCAGATCTGGCGCATCAGCATTTGGATCAACCACACGATCGTTCAGGTCCTGACCAGCACAGAAACCACGACCTTCTGCAGAAATCACTACAGCGCGAATTGCTGAATCTTGCGCCCAGCGTTTTACGACAGAAGATACTTCCTGATGCATGGTTTCATTAAAACTGTTGAGCTGTTTTGGACGGTTAAAAGTCAGGTAGCCCACTGCATTTTTTTCTTCGACAATAATTGTTTGGTAATCCATTACACACCTTTTAAGTTCTATTGAGTTCATGCATTTATTTGCATGGTGCTTAATTTAAAATCTTTACTCATCAAAACTGAGACGAACATTTTGAGTGGTTGGACGCGCCTGACAGCTCAGCACATAACCTTTCTGGATTTCTTCTTCTTCCAGGCTATAGTTGATTGCCATTTCCACTTCACCTTGCAACACCTTACATTTACAGGTTGCGCATACCCCGCCCTTGCAGGCATAAGGTAGATCTGCTCCAGCACGTAAAGCAGCATCCAGAATACTGTCATCCTGCTTGGATACTTCAATGATCAGCTCACGACCATCCAGAACGATGTTGACCTTTTCCTCAGTACGGCTTTCGATCTGCTGTGTAGAGGCTTTTGGTGCAGTCCCGGTATTAAAGCGTTCGGTGTGAATTTTGCTGCGTTCAATCCCGAGGGTTGGCAATACGGTTTCGACCGCATTCATCATTTCTTCAGGACCACAGGCAAAGCAGTGATCGGTTTCTGCTGGAATCAGGCCTGCCTGAAACAGCTGCTGCAGTTTTTCTGCATCAATACGACCATTAAAAATCTCGCTGTCATTCAATTCTCGCGAGAAAATATTGATCAGCTGTAGACGCTCTTTAAAACGGTCTTTCAGATCCATGATCTGTTCAGAGAACATGGTCTGTTTCCAGGAACGGTTACCATAAACCAAGGTAAAAGTGGCATCTTTCTGACGGTTCAAAACTGCTTTGGCAATAGACAGGATTGGCGTAATGCCACTGCCTGCAGCAAAGCCCAGATAGTGTTTGCCACCAGCCTTGGCCGCTTTCTGGAAAAACACACCTTGTGGTGGCATCACTTCTAGTACATCGCCGACTTTCAGGTTTTCATTCGCCCAGGTCGAGAACTGGCCCTGATCAATTTTCTTGATCGCAATACTCATGTCTTCATCACTATCGCTACAGATCGAATAGCAACGGCGCAATTCTTCCTGTTCTGTCATGTGACGGATGGTCAAGTGTTGGCCCGGCTGATACTGAAAGCTCTCGGCATGTTCTAGACTCAGTTCAAAAGCAATGCAAATTGCCTGTTCAGTCTGAGGCTGAATCGATTTAATGGTTAACGGAATAAACTGGCTCATTTCAAAATCCTTCTTAAGCTGTGGCGATCTCACGCTTTATTGTTATGGCTTGTGCGCTTAAGCCCTTAAATACATTTAAAATAGTCAAACGGCTCCAGGCATTCCTGACATTTGTACAGCGCCTTGCAAGCGGTTGAACTGAATTCACTGAGTAATCGGGTGTGGTGGCTATGACAATGTGGACACTGGATACCATCACTAAGTGCGACATGGGTACCGCAGCTGTTTGAACCACCTTTGGGCGGGGCAATGCCATATTGCTGCAGTTTCTGTTTGCCTTCCTCACTCATCCAGTCGGTGGTCCATGCTTCTGACAGATCGACCTCAACTTTGACCGGCGTCAGCTCATGTGCTGCAAATGCCTGGGTGATTTCCGCTTTGAGCAGATCGGTTGCCGGACAGCCACTATAGGTGGGGGTCAATCGGACGATGATTTCATCCTGCGGGTTGATCTCCACCCCGCGAATCATGCCCAGGTCAAGGACCGACAGGACTGGGATTTCCGGATCGGAAACCTGTGCCAGAACCTCCCAGCATTGATCTTCTACATGTCTAATCAAGTTCATGCCACTCACTCCCTGTGATGTGCTGGATTTACCAGTTCATGCCTGGATAGCTGCGCTGCATATATTGCAGTTCCGCCAGTACATAACCCAGATGTTCGGTATGCAGTCCCTGCTTGGCACCGCTACGATAAGCACCGCTTTCTGGTAGGCTCAGTTCAAAACGTTGCAGCTCGGCAGATATGGTTTCCAGCCATTTCGGTTTCAGCAGTTCCAGATCAGGAATCAGGTGGGCATCTACCAGCTGACGTTCATCTGCAGTCAGACTGAACAGCTCTTCGGTAAAACGCCACAGCTGGTTCAGACCATTTTGGATTTTTTCATGAGCTTCTGCTGTACCTAAGCTCAGGAGTTCCATCCATGAAGTGGAAAAACGCAAATGGTATTTCACTTCTTTCAGGGACTTGATGGCGAATGAAGAAATGTCTTCATTCTTGCTATTGCTGAGTGCTGCAAACAGCAAAGCATGGTAATGATCCATCAACCACTGACGTACGATGGTTTGACCAAAGTCACCATTTGGCTGTTCACTCAACAGCAAATTGCGGTATTCACGCTCGGTACGGAAATAGGCCAGTTTGTCTTCATCACGACCTTTTCCTTCAATTTCACCGGCCAGACTCAGTGCGTTACGTGCCTGACCCAACAGGTCCAAACCAATATTTGCCAATGCAATATCTAGCTCCAGCTCAGGTGCATGACCGCACCATTCTGCCAGACGGTGTGAAAGGATGAGCTGGCTGTCGCCAACATGCAGTAAAAATTGTGCTAATACCTGATTCGTCATTGCTCTGCCCTCCACCTTACATGTGCTCGATGCCATCTGGAATGTGATAGAAGGTCGGATGACGGTAGACCTTGTTCAGTGAAGGATCAAAAAACTCTGGTTTTTCATCTGGTTGAGATGAGGTAATCAGTTCAGATTTCACTACCCAGATACTTACACCTTCATTGCGGCGGGTATAGACATCACGGGCATTTTGCAGGGCAATTTCATCATCAGGGGCACGCAGGCTGCCGACATGGCGGTGGCTCAGACCCTGTTTGCTGCGAATAAATACTTCGTATAAAGACCAGTTATTCTTGTTCATTTGCATATCCTTGTGCTATTCCGTTGCTTTAGGCAATTTTTCTATTGTCTGACTGCTGCTGTTGCTTGCTGGCATAAACTGCCGCCGAATCACGCACCCACTTGCCCTCTTCCCAAGCCTTGCGACGTGCTTCGATACGTTCATGGTTACATGGACCTTTGCCTGCCAGTACATCAAAGAACTCATCCCAGTTCACTTCGCCAAATTCATAGTGGCCTGTTTCTTCATTAAACTTCAGGTCTGGGTCCGGCACAGTCAGGCCAAGCTGCAATACTTGCGGTACGGTGTTGTCGACAAATTTCTGACGCAATGCATCATTACTGAATAATTTGATTTTCCACTGCATGCTTTGTGCACTGTTTGGAGAGTTGTCGTCACTTGGACCAAACATCATTAATGCTGGCCACCAGAAACGGTTCACTGCATCCTGTGCCATCTGTTTCTGTTCTGGCGTACCTTGTGCCAGTTGCATCATGGCTTCAAAGCCTTGACGCTGGTGGAAACTTTCTTCTTTACAGATACGCACCATGGCACGTGCATAAGGACCATAAGAGGTACGACACAGTGCCACCTGGTTGACGATTGCTGCCCCATCTACCAGCCAGCCAATCGCAGCAACATCTGCCCAGGTCAAGGTTGGATAGTTAAAAATGGATGAGTATTTCATGCGGCCAGCAATCAGCTTTTCCATCATGTCATCACGGTCTGCACCAAGCGTTTCTGCTGCACTGTAGAGGTATAGGCCATGCCCTGCTTCATCTTGCACTTTGGCCAGCAATACCGCTTTACGTTTCAAAGTCGGTGCACGGGTAATCCAGTTACCTTCTGGCAGCATGCCAATCACTTCTGAATGCCCATGCTGGCCAATCTGGCGGATCAGGGTCTTTCTATAGGCATCCGGCATCCAGTCCTTCGCTTCAATAGAAATGTCCTGCTCTATCTTCTGATCGAATGTTTGTTGTTGCTTATTCATGTTTGTCTCACTTATCCCAAGTGCTGATACACTCAAATTAAAACGATACAAATATAAAATCAATACTATTTTTTGAGTATCATATATTTTTAAAAAGCATTTTAAACTAAGTTATTGTTTTTAATATTTTTAAATTTTTAATTACATGAAAGTTACTTTTTTGTTTGCGGATTATGATTGACATCTAAGCTTTTTGATTGCAATTTATGAAACATCAAAAGCAAAAATAAACTCAACAACGTATCATAAATGGAGTTATACAATGTTGGAACTGGACAGCACTACCCAGAGCACGGATCTTCAGGACGACACACAGGCGCATTATTCAACTAAAGTTAAAGTATTGAGTTCACTGGTTTTAGGTGGTGAACATAGCGCACAAAATGACTTGCGTACGGTCTATCACGCCATTAGTGGTGAAGCGATTTATCAGGTCAGCAGCCACGGCATCGACATGCATAACGTAGTGCAATATGCCAAACAGAAAGGGGCTGCCATTGCCCACTGGACTTTCCACCAGCGTGCCAATGCCCTGAAACAGGTGGCACAATATTTACTGGAACGTAAGGAAGATTATTACTGCCTGGCAGCTGCAACCGGCTGTACCCGCAAAGATGCCTGGATTGATATTGAAGGTGGGATCGGCACCCTGTTTGCCTATTCAAGTCTGGTTCGCCGTGAACTCAGCGATGAAACTGCACTGGTTGAAGATGCCTGGATTCCCCTATCCAAACAGGGCTGCTTTGGTGCCAAACATATCCTGAGCCCAAAAGCCGGTGTAGCAGTGCATATCAATGCATTTAACTTCCCAATCTGGGGTATGCTGGAAAAAATTGCACCTACTCTACTAGCCGGTGTGCCATGTATTGTTAAACCGGCAACAGAAGGCGCAGAACTGACACATGCAGTCGTTAAAGACATTTTAGCCAGTAATTTACTGCCAGAAGGTGCTCTGCAGCTGATCTGCGGACAGACTTACAACCTGTTTGATCACCTGAATGCACAGGATACCGTTACTTTCACCGGTTCGGCTGCTACCGGCCAGAAACTACGTGCACATCCACACCTGAATGCCCACTCCATTCCATTCAGCATGGAAGCCGATTCGGTGAACAGCGCCATCCTGACCCAGCAAGCCAACGATGAAACCATTGACTTGTTTGTACGTGAAGTCTTCCGTGAAATGACGACCAAGGCCGGACAAAAATGTACTGCAATTCGTCGTGCCTTTGTGCCAGCAGCATTACTCGATACTGTACAGCAACGCCTGACTGAAAAACTACAGAAAGTAGTCATCGGTGATCCTGCACAGGACGGCGTAACCATGGGTGCTCTGGCCAGCGTTAAACAGAAGCATGATGTTGCTGCTAAGGTAGAACAACTGGCACAGGAAGCTGAAATCATCATGGGTAGCCACCTACGCCAGGATTTTAGCATCCAGGTCGCACACCCAGAAAAATCTGCTTTCTATCCACCAACAGTGCTGTTATGTAAAGATCCAGTTCAGGCCCAGCAGATTCACAATATCGAAGCCTTTGGCCCAGTAGTTACACTGATGCCGTATAGTGACTTGTCACAACTGGCAACATTAGTAGCTCGTGGTGAAGGAAGTCTGGTTGCTTCAATTGTGCGTAACCATGATGAAAATATTGAACAGCTGCTCAGCAAGATCGCGCCTTGGCATGGTCGTGTGCATATTCTGGACCGTGAGAGCGCCAAGGAAAGTACCGGTCATGGTTCACCACTCCCATTGTTAGTGCATGGTGGTCCGGGGCGTGCTGGCGGTGGTGAGGAACTCGGCGGCCTGCGTGCAGTGAAACACTATATGCAGCGTACTGCTATTCAAGGCTCACCAAATGCGCTGACTCAGGTCGGTCATAGCTGGACCGCGGGTGCGGAGGTATTTGAAGACCGTGTGCATCCATTCAAGAAATCTTTCGACGAACTGCGGATCGGTGAGCGCCTGCTGACTGCACGCCGTACCATTACTGAAGCTGATATTGTCAACTTTGGTGGCTTGAGTGGTGATTACTTCTATGCACATATGGACAAGATTGCGGCTGCAGAATCCTTGTTCGGTGAACGTGTCGCACATGGTTACTTCATTGTTTCTGCCGCTGCTGGCCTGTTTGTTGATGCTGCTCCAGGTCCTGTCATTGCCAACTACGGTATAGATAACCTGCGCTTCGTAGAACCGGTGAAAATTGATGATACCATTCAGGTAGAACTGACCTGCAAGCAGAAAACACCAAAACCACTGCGTGATGAGCAAAAACCGCATGGTGTTGTGGTCTGGGACATCAAAGTGAAAAACCAGCGCAATGAACTGGTCGCGACTTATGACATTCTGACTCTCGTAGAAAAAGCCGCTTAAGCATTATTTTCAGATACTTAAAGCAAAAGGGAATCCATTTGATTCCCTTTTTTATTCATTTAAAAATAATCGTATCTTTTTAATCCAGACATATTGACGGCTGTGCAAATTACTCCTAGATTAGATTAATTGATACATTTAAAAAATAAAAATAATTAAATTTGTATCAAATAAACCAATCACTATAACTTGCACAGGATGTTGCATGATGAATGAAAAAACAATGGTCATAGACAAGGTTGACAATGATGTCCAACCACTCGATTCTCATCTAAAAATTACTACGCCTACCCTTGAACAGGTAGCTACAGAAATTCCACCAGCAGCTCCAGAACGTAGCAGCTATCAATGGTATGTGGTGATCATTTGTATGGTGGCCTATATTCTGTCTTTCGTAGACCGTCAGATTCTATCCCTGATGATTGAACCGATTAAGGCTGACCTAATGCTGAGTGATACCCAGTTCAGCCTGTTACAAGGGCTGGCCTTTTCTCTGTTCTATGCATTTATGGGCGTACCAATTGCCGCACTAGCCGATAAAAAATCCCGTGTGAAAATTATTTCGGTCGGGATTGCTTTCTGGAGTCTGGCAACTGCAGCCTGCGGTCTCAGCAAAAACTTCATCCAGATGTTCCTAGCTCGCCTCAGTGTCGGTGCAGGTGAAGCCGCACTTTCTCCTGCTTTTTACTCAATCGTGGCGGATCTGTTTCCTAAACATAAACTGGGCCGTGCGCTGGGTGTTTATGCCATTGGTGCCTTTATCGGTTCAGGACTGGCGTTCCTAATCGGTGGTTATGTGATTGGCCTGCTCAAGGATGTCAGCTTCATTACTTTACCGGTAATTGGTGAGATCAAAACCTGGCAACTGACCTTTATGATTGTCGGTTTACCGGGTGTATTGCTGGCCTTACTGATGATTCTGACCGTACGTGAACCAGAACGTAAAGGCCTCAAAATGGATGCCAATGGTGTCGCAGTTAAAGCATCTTTTAAAAATTCTATGGGTTTTATCAAAACCCATAAAAAAACTTTCTTCTGTCATTTTATTGGCTTCTCTTTCTACACCATGATGCTGTATTCCCTGCTCGGCTGGGCACCGGCCTACTACATGCGTCATTTTGGCCTGGATGCAAGCCAGACCGGATATATTCTTGGAAGTATTATTCTTGTCGCAAATACTTCAGGTGCTCTATTCTGTGGCTGGCTCATCGACTTCTTTTCTAAACGTGGCTATAGCGATGCAGCGATCCGTGCCGGTGCAATTGGCTGTGCTGCCCTGATCATTCCAAGTGTGCTGTTTACTCAGGTCAACAATATGCAGCTTTCATTCGCATTGATCTTTGTCGCGATGTTCTTCTCCACCTTCCCGATTCCGGCATCAGCCGCTGCTACCCAGATGCTGACACCGAACCAGTTGCGCTCTCAGGTATCAGCAAAATTCCTGCTAATTTCCAACCTGATTGCACTCGGTGTGGGTACAACTGCGGTGGCGCTGATTACTGACCGTTATTATGAAAATACCTTAATGGTGGGTAATTCGATTTCTATCGTCAATGCGATAGCCGGCCTAATTGGTGTATTCCTGCTGTATAAAGGCTGTCAGTATTATCGTGAAAGTATGAAAGTCGAAAAACTGGTCGATTAAGACAATCTTAGATTTTTAGGATTTAAATCCAGACCTTAAATCAGCCGATTTAAGGTTTTTTTATTTAGATAGCAAAAGTTCAATAAGTACTCATTCAGGATTAATCTTTTTCTGCAATTCATATGAAAATTAAACTGCCTGGACTTTCCCACCAAAAAGCCGTATAACACCGTTTTTCGAATTAACAGGTGTTGACCGTTGAAACTTGTTCTTGCACCCATGGAAGGCTTAACTGACCCGATTATGCGTGATGTACTGACATCCGTCGGGAGCTTCGACTGGTGTGTAACCGAGTTTATTCGTGTCACGGATTCGGTGCTGCCAGATCATATCTATCACACCTACTGCCCTGAACTGTTAAATGAGGGCAAAACTGCTACCGGTACGCCAGTGCATGTACAATTTCTGGGAAATAACCCGGAAATGCTGGCAGCCAATGCAGTGAAAGTCGCTGCTATGGGCGCGCCTGCAATTGACATGAATTTCGGCTGTCCAGCCAAAACCGTAAACCGTCACCGTGGTGGTTCAGTACTACTAGATGAACCTGAAGTCGTTTATGAATTGGTCAAAGCTGTTCGTGATGCAGTGCCCGCACATATCCCGGTTTCGGCGAAAATGCGTCTGGGTTATATGGATCGCAACTTCATGATGGAAAATGCGCATGCCATTGAAGATGCTGGAGCGGCCTGGGTCACTGTTCATGCGCGGACCAAGGCCGATGGCTATACTCCGCCAGCCTTTTGGGACCAACTGCAACCGATCCGTGAAGCCTTAAAAATTAATGTCATTGCCAATGGTGAAATCTGGACCAATGCCGATGCAAAGCAATGTCAGCTAGAATCAGGCTGTGAAGACCTGATGATTGGCCGTGGTGCAGTCACTACACCTGATCTGACCCAATGTATTCGCCAGAATTCTGATGAGCCGCTCATCACCTGGAATGAGCTGCTTGAACTGCAAATCCGTTTCCTGAATGGTTCCTATAAAAAGGAAATGAATATGGTCGGCCGTTACAAACAATGGCTGGGGATGATGTCCAAGCATTATCCTGAAGCCAAAGCACTCTGGGATGAGGTCAAACGGATTAAACAGCTGGTTGAAATTACTGAAAAGTTAAAAACCTCGAAAAATTAAGAAAAAAGCCTTTGAATGATTCAAAGGCTTTTCTGTTCGGATTGCCGCCTGTTTAAATTTGCGACATGTTCACGGTTGGTTTTCCAGGATTTTTCTAGTACTTCCTTCTCCAAACGAATCTGGATACGTTTAATCTTGGTATCAGAAATAACTCGCTGATTAAAGCTTTTTACATAATCTGTCCAACCTGCGCCTCGAAATACATAATTTGGCATTGGGGTTTTGAATACCGCATCTGGCATAAATACAATCACAGAATGCAGCTGGTCTGGCTCGATAATATCAGCCAGCAACTGCTCCAGAACTTTGATGTGCTTATAATTCTGATGAATCGGATTTTGAAATTTATAGCTATTTTTATAAAGTTTTTGCGTCCAAGTCTTTTGTCGCTCGCCACCAAAGATCCAGCCTTTATAGTTTTTGGTTTCAATCACAAACAGGCCATAAGGACTTAATAAAAGGTGATCAATTTGGGTTGTACCCCAGTCTCCATCCGGAAGAGTCAAATCATTTAATAATTGATACTCAGGGCCTTTCAGATAAAGTTTGACATGCGTGGCAACAGCGAATTCTCCCAGCTTCCCTTTTAAAAATAGTTTAAATAACTTAAATACGATTAAACCAATAAAAAGTAGAAGAACCCACCATAAACTGGACCAGAGTTGGCCTAAGATTTGTGTTGCGAACAGGTCCATATTTTAATTTTCATTAATTTTATGATTTTGATCTTAATGGGTTCTCTCAATATTTAACAGAATTTCTTTTTTATCCAGACCGCCTGCAAAGCCTACCAACTTACCGCTACTGCCAATCACCCGATGACAAGGTGCAATAATCGAGATCGGGTTTTTACCATTGGCAGCACCCACGGCGCGTACTGCTTTAACATTACCGACCTGTTCAGCGATTTCCCGGTAACTTCGGGTCTGTCCATAAGGAATATTCAGCAAAGCCTGCCAGACTTTTTTCTGGAAATCTGTACCAGCAAAGTCCAAAGGCAACTCAAAAACATTGCGCTGACCGGCAAAATATTCCTGAAGCTGACGCCGAGCTTCTATCAATACGGGATGCTGTGGATCTTCAACCAGAGTTGCCAACCTGACCCGATTCGGTTTTTCACAATCCCAGAGTACAGCTACCAGCGCCGTTTCATTGGCGACCAGCTGCAACTGCCCTACAGGCGAGTCCATATAAATATAACTGAGTTGCATGGCCCTACTCCTACAGAATCAAGCTTGCCAGTTTTTATTTTACTCGAAATCAGAACTGCTCAACAGCTCTTAGGAGGAGGATAATTTCATCAAAACAAGTCCGGAAATAATCAGCACCGCAGCCAGCATACGCATAGCAGAAGCAGGTTCACCTAAAACTATAACACCGACCAGAAATGAGCCAACTGCGCCAATGCCCGTCCAGATGGTATAGGCAGTCCCTAAAGGCAAAGTACGCATGGCATAGGCCAACAATACAAAACTGAGCACCATAAAAACAATCGTAAAAATACTCGGCGTGAGTTTGGTAAAACCCTCTGAGAGCTTCATAGAATAGGCCCAGACAATCTCAAATAGCCCAGCGAATACAAGTATAATCCAGGCCATATCGCCTTCCTCCTAATTAACAGGGTCAGGCCGTCCTGACGATTTTTCTTGTTGAATTTTATAAACTTAATCAACAAGGGAGGTCGTTCCCCCTAAAAAATAGACATTTTATAAAGCAAACGGTTAAACCAACCTGCCATTTACAAAATTTGACTGAAAGAGAATTAAATTAACCATGTCTTACTCAAATGCTCAGGACAACCTGAAGATTTCAGCCTATCTTAAGGAACGCCAACATGGGACATCGTGTTATGGCATTACAGAAACTTGAGTAAGAAAAACAAACAAGGGATAAATCCATATTGTTAAGTTATGCACATGAATTAAATTTAAAAATAGCGTGGAGATCTTACACAATGAAACACAAACCTAAGACCTATTGATCACTTTTTGTTTGGCTTGATTATTAACCTTNNAAACGATTACAAAATATGCAACATATCCATATGGTTATCAACATAGATATCTACACACTTATCCATAAAGTTATCCACAGATTTATGCACCTTAAACATTTTAGAGATTAAAGCTGGATTTGACCGACTTTAGCCAACTCACTACGCATTTCATCAATCACAGCTTTATAATCCGGCTTGCCAAAAATCGCTGAACCGGCCACAAACATATCTGCACCAGCTTCTGCAATTTCACGAATATTTGCTGGTCCCACACCGCCATCTACTTCTAAGCGGATATCACGACCTGAAGCATCAATGATCTTGCGCGCCTGACGTAATTTATCCAAAGTCATTGGAATGAATTTCTGTCCACCAAAGCCAGGGTTCACACTCATTAGCAATACCTGATCAACCTTATCCAGTACATAATCCAGATAATGCAATGGTGTCGCTGGATTAAATACCAGACCGGCTTTAGCACCACCCGATTTGATCAACTGTAAAGAACGGTCAATATGATCAGATGCTTCCGGATGAAACGTAATAATATCTGCGCCTGCTTCCAGAAAGTCACCAATCATGCGATCTACAGGTTTCACCATGAGATGCACATCAATAGGTGCCTGAATACCATATTTTTTCAGTGCCTTACATACACCTGCGCCAAAGGTTAAATTGGGTACATAGTGATTATCCATAACATCGAAATGCACAACGTCTGCACCGGCCTGAAGTACATNNTGAAATTGGATTTTTCCCATTATATCAAATCCGCTCCGGCTACTGTGATTCGATGTTGCAAGATTAAAACGCTGTGTAACGCTTTGAGGCTTATGCCAGCATCACCGCTTGGTTTAAAGTACAGGATAATGATGAATAGTGTAGAAAACTGATGAAAAGTATTGCCCATATCCAGATGCAACAAGCTTCACGAATTGCCAAACGCCTGGCCAATCACTGGAAACATAAATTTAATATTGATGAAACCGAACAAAATTTCCTGATTCATTTTCCAAGTGCAGAAGTGAGTCTGACACCCGAGGCAGATCATCTTACCGTAATGATTCAGAGCAATGCTGATTCCACTGACCTGAATAAACTTGAAAATGTAGTGCTGGATCATCTGATCCGTATGGGACAGGAAAATCTGATTGTCGACTGGCAAAGATAAGCACTAAAAATCCTTGATAATCAAAGCATAATAATGATCAGAAGCTAAAAATGATGATTCGCCTGTTCATTAAAAGCATGAATCCGTTTAATTCTTTTATCCAGTTCGGGATGTGATTCCAGATATTTTTTAAACTTCCCGATCAGGCGAATCCATTTCAGTTCAGTTTCTGTCAGGTGCCGGTCTTTTCCATCGATATTGAGAGTGAAATTTTTCATTTTTAAGGTTTGTGATTCCTCTGCCAGTATTCTGGCATTTTTCACCCGCTGCAAAAAGTTCGACAAATGAATACTGGAGATCTGCTGTTGATGCAAATGTTGCATGGCATAATCATCCGCAGCAAGTTCAAGCGCCTGTGAATATCCCGCATCGGCGAGTACCGCTATAGATGCCGCCACCACATCACTTAAATCTCCCGTTACCAAGGCAAATAATCCTGCTGCACTCAAGTTGGAAATCACTTTTTGCATACTATGTTTTTGCACCAGATGACCTTGTTCATGTGCCAGTACTGCAAGGACTTCTTCATCTGCACCGCTGAGCTTGACCAGTTCATCGGTAACAATAATAGTATTGTTTGGAATCGCTGCTGCATTAAGCCCCATAGTTTCTCCACCTTGACGGAAAATAATCTTTGCAGGTTGCCCTACCGCAATTTTTTGTTCGTACAATTTTTTTAGACGTGCTTGATGCTCTGCGGAGAGCTTGGATGACTCAGTTTGCTCAATTAATTTCTGCTCAGTTTGATTTCCTACCTCGATCAAGGTCTGTTCGGGAAGTAATTGAGCGAGCTGCTGGGCGGTATGAGGAATCCCCCATTTAAGAATAAAAATTACCGCACATATCACGATAATCATCGAGAAGAAAATCAGGAGTGGAGAACGTTCAAATTTCCATATGGCATGATAGATTTCTTTGGATTTAATCTTCAGCCAATGCGGTGCTTTGGTCAAAAATTCAATCCGGCGATCTTCAGGCAGTTCGATAATCGGTTTACGCCCCCCGACCCCGCCAATATCGGCTTGGCATGGCAATGAAGTCAAAGCGATGTTTTTAACAATTGGGTATTACCGTAGAAATAGCGGATACGGCGTGCCTTTGCCCAAGGGCTATACAAAGTAAGCGTAATGATGGTTAACATCAGATTCACCATCCAGATTCCAAAATATTCAGTGGCACTACCATGAAATTTGAAGCTGTGTTTTTCTAGTGAAGGTGATGGCTGTCCAATCTCTGGTTCAGGCTTATTGTGCATCGTGTTCTTAACTGCAACTGGTTCTACCTGATTTTTGAATAGCAACTTATATGTCATTTTTATTATATTTATTTGATATTCATATAAAAAACTCCAAAAATATGACCTATTCTTGGAGTTTCATTGTACTTTTAAATTTGCTTCGCTTTTGCTGCTTGGCTTATGGATTTAATTGCACGGCATGGAATTGTAGGTGGTCATCTACAAAGCTTTGAATAAAATAGTAACCATGATCATAACCCTGATGTTCACGTAAGGTTAATTTCTGGTTCACGGCATCACAAGCTTGCTGAAATAACGCCGGATTCAGCTGGCTATAGAACTGATCAGAAAAACCCTGATCAATCAGGATATCGCTAAATAGTGCACCTTTTTCCTGAACCAGCGCAGTTGCATCATGCTTCAACCATTCTTCACGGTTTTCGCCCAGATAATTTGAGAATGCTTTTTCACCCCATGGACATTGGCTTGGTGCACAAATCGGTGCGAATGCTGAAACTGAACAGAATTTTTCCGGGTATTTAAAAGCCAAAGTTAAAGCACCATGTCCACCCATGGAATGACCGAAAATCCCGATCTTATCTGCCTGCACTACAAACTCTTCACACACCAGTTCATACAACTCATCGACGATAAAGCTTTCCATCTGATAATGTTCAGCCCACGGTGCTTGAGTGGCATTGATATAAAAGCCAGCGCCCTGCCCGATATCCCAGTGATCCCCTTTGGCAACATCATCTCCACGTGGTGAAGTGTCTGGTGTAATCAGAATCAGGCCAAGCTGGGCAGCCAGACGCTGGGCATGTGCCTTGATTGCAAAAGTCTCTTCAGTACAGGTCAGGCCAGCTAAATAGAATAAAGCCGGGCAATTTTGGCCTTCCAGAGCTTGTGGCGGCAGGAAGATGCCAAATCTGGTTGGTTTTTTTAATATTTTAGACTCAAAGCTATAAATCCGCTGTTCACCCTCAAAGCTTCGATTATTCTGTACCAGTTCCATCATCATTCCTTTTTCTATTTTCTAAAGTTGTAGATTGGTTTATGGAGCCAAAGCGACAGACGGAGATGCTGAAGTGGTCGTCGCTGGAGGGAAAAGACGCTGTTCTAGTTGTGGCAACATCAATTCCATGTTTTTGCCAATCACCCATTGTGGTTCTGACGGTTCAAATCCCTGAGCTGCTTCCCATTTAGCCACTGTAGTCTTGGCCTGCTCAAAAGAGGCTTTCAGACTGTTATTTTCACGCATGGCCTCATCAAAGAAAGCACGACCGAAATAAGTATAGTCAGCTTCGTTCGAACAACCGAATGACTGACGGTCAGCAGCAGAAGCAGTAATGATCAAGGTATTATCATTCTGCAAAGCCGAAGCGAAACTACCTGAGAAACAGGCAGAAATAACAATCACTCGCCAGCGCACACCTGAGGCATCCAAAGTATCACGCAACCATTTTGGATCAACTGATGCCAGGTCTAGCGGTGCATTTTCCATTTCAAATTCATTTGGCAAGCCATGTGAGGTCATATACAGAAACAGCACATCACTTTCCCGGTTCATCTGCTGACCAATACGACGCAAGGCCAGTTCCATGCTGGTTTTAGAAGCAAGCGGAATTTCAGTCCGTGTTGCTGGATGATTTACCAGCATAATCGAACGGCCGAAAGTCCCAAATCGGGTATCAAACTGCTTTTTAATCCGCTCTATTTCTGAATAGAACACATCCTGATAACTGGCGCCAGCGACGCCCATGAAGTACCAGTGCGATTGTGCAAATTCGCCATATTCAATTGCATCTAGTGCCTTGTTCAGCAAGATCGGCTGAGTATAGAAAGCATCTTCAGCAAAACTTGGTGGAATTTCTTCAACTTTCCAGATGGGCTGATCTTTCACCGAAATCTGCCACACCACCAAAGTAAACAGGGTGGCCAGCATAATCAGTGCCCGTTCCCACCACGGCCATTTTAATTCACGTGAAATTACCCAGACCACAGCCAGACTTTGCCAGACAAACAGCATGACAAATAGGGTCGGAATATAGGCGTAGAAAATATAGGGTAGATAATCCAGATCCCCCAGATACTGGATCAGGCTCTGGAACAGCATGATATGTGTATCCAGCACTAGCCAGAGTAATGCAGGTACCAGCATCAGACGAGGATTATTCACCCGTTGGGACAAGAAAATCCCGACAATCAAGGCAATAAAGGGCCAAAGTGCATAACTGATCAGACCTTGAGAGTTAAAATCTCCCATGCGGCCGGAACTGAGCCAGCTAAACAGGCTATTAGCACAGCCGCCCAAAATGCCCCAGAACACCAGTTGTAGAATAGAGGGACGCACCAGTTGCAGCGAACGCCGAGATCCCAGAAATAACCACATCCCGGCAATTTGGTTGCTTTTAAAATCGTGCCAAAAATTGATGGAGGGTTTAAAGTCGATCATATGATTTCAGGGAGATGAGTGGCTCGCTAATGTGCCTAATAAGTTTATGCTTGATATAAGTTTTATCAATGCCAATTTTTAAATATATAACAAATCCTTGATCTATTTTGAAGCAATTCTCATATTAAGTAACCAGTTCATGCTGAAAATAGGCATCAAAACGGCAAGCATCACCAGACCATTGATGATTTGGCTCTTTTCCAGCTAAAAATACGGCCAAACGAGGACGTTTCACCACCACCCGCTTGCCAATTTTTTGTGCCAATTCTAAGAGATTATCTCCCAGATCCATTTCACCATCTTCAGGTAAAAGCAGATGTAATAACTGCATTTGTTTTTTCACCTGTGCCTGCTTTTTCGGTGCCTGCTGGTTCTGGTCACGTTGTGGAAACATCGGGTCCAGATAAACCACATCGACGACCGCATTCTGCTCAGCCTGTGATTTCAGATAGTCTGCAGAATCTGAAAAAACCAGATGAATCCGCTTAACCACCGAACTTAGAAAAGTATCCTTTTTCGCTCGGTGATGACTGTCTTCAAGCAGGGTAAATAAAATAGGATGTCGTTCGACCAAGGTGACCTGAGCACCCAAATGTGCCATCAACAGACTGTCATGACCTAGACCAGCTGTCGCATCGACAAGAGTCGGCTTTTCTCCCAAATTACAAGCACGAGCAATCATTTCCGATTTTAAAGAGGCACGTTTTAAGCGCCCTACTTCTGCTTGCCAATCTGGTTGCATTTTCATGCCATTGGCACAGAGCCATAGGCCGTCAGCATCAACACACAGCGCCAGTTCGGGATGTAAACGCAAGAAACGTGCATTCAGCTTTTCAATAACCTCAATGCTAACCTCTACATCACGAGAAGAAAGCACAGCCTCGAAGTGCTGTGCTTTCTCTTGATACTCAGATTCGGTATATAAGCGAATCGTGCTTACCATAATCTCCAACCTGTAAAGGCAAATAATAAAATCAGTAAACCTGAGGCAATGCGATACCAGGCAAAAACCATGAAATCACGTTTTGCCACATAGGCTACCAAGGCACGGATTAATAAAAGTGCCGAGATGAACGATACGATGATACCGACTGCCAGAACTGTCCAGTCTTCTGTGGTACTGTAAACATCATAGCTTTGATAAAGATCGAGCAGGCCTGCACCGATAATGACCGGAATCCCCAAGAAGAATGAAAATTCAGTTGCAGCCTTACGTGATACGCCAAGGAACATCGCCCCAATAATGGTCGCACCTGAACGTGAAGTTCCGGGTATTAGGGATAAGACCTGAATCAGACCAATCCAGATCGCATCTTTTACGGTCAGATCTTCAACTTCCTGGGCACGCACCTTAGGTGGATTCTTTTCAATCCAGATAATGATCAGACCACCAACGATCAAGCCAATGGCAATCGCAATATTATTGAATAGCAGCTCTTTTACGGTTTGCCCTAGGGTCAGGCCAATCAGCACAATGGGAATAGAGGCCAGAATCAGGCCAATCCCTAAACGGCGTCCTTGCGGTTCACCACTTACGATCCCAGTTGCTGCACCCCAAAGCCGTGCCCAATATTCATAAATAACCGCGGCAATTGCCCCCATCTGAATTGCGACGACAAAAACATCGCTTTTTTCTTTGGTCCAGAAATTCATTAATTCTGAAGCCAAAATCAGATGCCCAGTACTGGAAATAGGCAAAAACTCGGTAATACCTTCAATAATACCCATAATTGCTGCTTTCAGCAGCAGTAAAAGATCCATGCTTAATCCTGATTAATTATGCTTTGACTTGTTCTGGAATTTTTTTCCATGCGTTATCACGTAAATATACCGGAAGTGCCAATTCTGCACTGACCCAATTTTCTGTTTTTGCTGCTGCACGCGCAATCATGGCAATATCCTGTGCTGTTGCACTGACATTTTTATATTCGGATGCTGTTTCTTGAACTAGATTGGCACCTGAACCCACCACAGTAAATTTAACTGCTTCAGCACCTTGTTCATAACTCAAAAGCTGTTCTTCATCAACAGCCTGCATAATCCCTTGAGCATCTAACTGATAACTGGCGACATAGACTTCATTCATCCGTGCATCCAGTACTGCAGTTACTGCAGTTAAACCATGCAAACGATATGCCGCTTGCGCCAAAGCCTGTAAAGTGGATACCGGAATTACAGGCAGATCATTTGACCAAGCCAAAGCTTGAGTTACAGCCGCATTGATACGAACACCACTAAACGATCCCGGGCCACGACTAAAGGCAATCGCTGTCAAATCAAACACAGCCCAGCCTAAATCATTGAGACCTTGTTCAATCATTGGAAGAATGGTTTGCGTTTGTGCCTTGGCGCGCGCATCAAGCTGAAAAAATAGTTCTTGAGTATCATCGATCACAGAGACGGAACACTGCTCATTGGCAGTTTCCAATGCCAGCACTTTCATGCACAACCTTAATTCAGAGAATATAAAA
This sequence comes from Acinetobacter sp. UBA5984, assembly GCF_002429925.1. NCBI lineage: Bacteria > Pseudomonadati > Pseudomonadota > Gammaproteobacteria > Moraxellales > Moraxellaceae > Acinetobacter > Acinetobacter sp. UBA5984. Next base: position 19,018 of record NZ_DJBE01000002.1, on the reverse strand, counting down.
AACGTCGAATATAATACTCCACTCATATCTTCTAGGCGAGATTTTCCCAAGCCAGATACAAAAATGCCTAGAAAATTCTAGGCTTAACTGAGGACATTATTCAGATAACAGCCTAAAGCTGTACTTCTTCCATATCCTGAAATTTCTGGAAATGCTCAGCATAGTGCATGGCACTCATTTTCAGTTTTTGAATATTGGCATCATCTAAAGTTTTCACGACTTTGCCTGGTGAGCCCATCACCACCGAATTATCAGGAATTACTTTCCCTTCTGGAATCAGGGCATTGGCACCAATAATACAATTCTTGCCAATCACGGCATGATTTAAGATCACTGCTTGAATTCCAATCAGGCTATTATCGCCAATGGTGCAACCATGCAGCATGGCCTGATGACCAATGGTCACATAATTCCCGATGTTCATTTCAATGCCAGCATCGGTATGTAGCACTGCATTTTCCTGAACATTGGTGAAGTCACCTAAACGGATTTTGCTGTTATCGGCGCGAACGACGGCACCAAACCAGACACTCACCTGCTTGCCCAATTCGACCTGTCCAATGACTGTCGCTGTAGGTGCCACCCAACCATCCCATGGCTGATGCGTTACTTTTGGTGAATGTCCCTGAAATTGATATAACATGGCTGAAATCCTGTTCAACGGTTAAAAAATTTTGAGCGTTTAAACGCAGGTGAATTAAGTAAAAATGGCCAATCTTTTTTATAGTCCAGCCCGTACTGAAATAGTGAAATCAGCATACGTGCGGTCAGTCCCCAGACAATCTCATTTTCCACCCGCATACTTGGGAAATATAGGGACTGCTGGGCAAACCGTACTTCATAAGGCATGGGCTGAGCTTCCAGCAAATGCTGTAAGGAAGCAAAGAAAATCCGGTCAATTTCTGTCGGCTGAGGAATGAGTTGAATGGTAGGCGGAATTAAACCGACCACAGGCTTAACCAGCATCCCGTTACGTGCCTTTTGCATCGGGAGATCCCCGATCAGATGCACATCAAATGGATTAAGCGCCGTTTCCTCATACGCCTCTCTCAAAGCCACTACAATATTACTGGTATCTTGAGGGTCGCGTTTACCACCTGGAAAAGAGACTTCCCCTGCATGATTATTCATATAAGCTGAACGGCGTGTCAGCAAAACTTTGGGATCAGCTTCATCTGTGATCGCAATTAATACAGCAGCCTGTGCAGTTTGAATCCGTTTGGAAAATCGTAAATGTTTCTGCAAGCGTTGTATTAATCCCAGCTCATCCATTCATTCAGCTCCCTATGCGACTATAATTTCATCATAGCTGATTTTTGATTTGGCGGGATAGAAATGATGCCAAATTTTGATTTTTCAGTTATCCTGACCTTACTGTTATCATTGATGATGAATATGAACTTCTGTGTGAACTGTGGACATAAAACAACAGAGAAAATTCCTTTAGGCGATCAGAAGGTTCGCAAGGTTTGTACTACATGCGGATATATTCATTACATTAATCCAAAAGTGATTTGCGGTGCATTGGTGCTCTGGGAAGATAAAGTCCTGCTCTGCCGCCGTGCAATTGAACCACGTTATGGACTGTGGACCCTACCTGCCGGCTATATGGAACTGTTTGAAACCATGGAACAGGGCGCAGCTCGTGAAACCCGTGAAGAAGCCGAAGCTGAAGTGGATATTGAACAGCTGTACTGCATGTACAATATTCCGCGGATTGGCCAGATTTATGTCCTGTTCAAATCTCAACTGATTGATGGAAAATTTGGTGCAGGTGAAGAAACCATTGAAGCACGTTTATTTAACGAAGATGAAATTCCCTGGAGTGAACTGGCTTTCCCGAGTGTAGAGCATACGCTTCGTCATTATTTTGAAGACCGTAAAACCAATAATTTCCCGATGCACCTAGAGACCTTGGGTACTCGTTTGGATCACACAGGTTAAAATGTCTTTTTATAAAAAAGCCCATCAAATGATGGGCTTTTTTCATTATTTTGTTTTGATGCTATAACAATCCGCTAATTTAAATGAAACACTTCCACCACTTAGCTTGGCCAGATTGGTCTCCTGCGTCGTTTCATCAGTATTATTGTTATTATAAACTTTCTGGAAGCTGGCATAAGTATTCGCCCAACCTACGCTTTCTCCAGCTGAGTTGGTAAAGCCCACACGACTGGTTCCATTCAGTACATTAGATAAATTGAGTAATGCCCCACCAATCACAATCTTATCATCTGTATTGGTTGAAGCCTGAATAGTGGAGTTCATACCTACTAGGGCACCATTTAATGAACCAAATACAGGATCAGCGAAGACCAGTCGCATAGATACTGTTTTTTCATCTATAAATGCACGGCCTAAGGTACCGAGACGATATTGTTGAACGCCGTTATTGTCTTTAAGTCCAGCCGGCAAAATATCTCCCTGGCAACCATTAATGCTATCAGTTGCAAGATTGCTTGCGGACTGCATATTGGTACGCACATCACCATTACTATCAATCACAACACCCACTGTAACAGGACTAATTGAGTTTTCGCTAAATTTAAACTCCATGTTGCCATACATTGGGAAAATATATTCTTCACCTGGCTCTACATTTTCAGCTGTTCTAAAAACTTGACGATCCAGATAGCTGATCGGGAAAATTTTATAAAGATCAATTGAGCCACTATAGTTGTCATCATCGGCATTAAAACGCCATAAGCCAAGACTGGCACGATCAGCATCGCTGAGTTCAGTTTTACCTGTAGCCATCTTATAAAATGCTTCTTTACCGGCAATCACATAATCGCTCAGCAAACGACCTTGGTAAATTTCTAATGGATTGCTGTTGTTGGCCACATTCATTTTATATGGTGCATTTGATGAAAGCATTCTCGTGGCAGGGCTAATCCAGCTGGTTTGCGGTACTGCAGTAATTTGCTGTGGTTTGATTTTACGGATCAATTCCGCATTAATGCCACCCAAAGATCCCAGATTATTGGAGCCCAGTTTTAGCTGAGTGTCACGCCACTGTAGTCCACTGCCGAAGGTATAACCCTGGCGGTCTGTAATCAGGATAAAATGTCCAAATAAATATTTAGTCGTTTTATCTTTAATGTCACATACAGATTTATTACAACCCGCCAGACCATCAGAACCAGTCAAGTTACTACTAATAATGCCTGAAGTTGAGAACAGAGAAAATTCCGGTTGATATACTGCTGCACTGGCAATATTGGCCAGTTTTTTTACGACTTCAAAGGCCTGATCATCACTAATCTGGCTAATATCAATAAAAGGTTTAAGGGTTTCTGCCAAATTTGCATCTGTCAGGCTGATATCTTTATTATTAATTTTGCCCAGATTCTTTCGCATATCCTCTGTGATATACAAGGGCTGTACATCCGTCGGATTATAGATACGGCCTTTTTCCAGTGCCAAGGTCTGCCAGATTTTCACCAGTTTCATCGCCACCTGTACGGTTGGATCTGTCTGTTCGATTCTGGCAATGTTACGACCGGTAATTCCCTTGGCAATATCAAGTACACTTAGTCGGGGTAATTGGCTCGATGTACTGAGGTTCATATATTCAGAGAGCTTGACAGTACCCAATTTGATTTTGGTATCACTAAAACTTTTTAGATAAAATTCGATACTATCTGCTTTTTGACAAGTGCCTGACGCCACCCCATCATTTTGGTCAAATAAAGTAATGAAGGTATTTTCTTTATCACCACTACAATTAAAGTTAAGACCATCAATTGGATATTCAAGCCCCCATTCCAGACAATTCGTTGCAGTAGCAGAGCAGGAACCATTCGTGGTGGCTTCATTATTTTGTTCTGGTATAACATTCGCACTTTCACCTCCGCATCCGCTGAGGGCGGCAAATAAAGCAGTGAAAGCAAATGGATATAATATTTTATTTTTCATCTTATTCTACTCGAATCGTCCTTATCGAATGGCGACTAGTTTTAGTTGTCCATAATTTGTCAGCATCTTGTCTTCAACATCTATGGCTGAAGCGAGTGGGGTCATTAATATATATTGGCTTTGCGCAGGAATCTGAATAATTCCCTGTATCTTCTCATGTTGAATAATATTGGCTTGTGCTTCCTGATTTTTGAAACCGCCCGCCCCTTCTAAAACACAGCCTCGTTCATCCAGAAATACAACAAATGGCCAGTAATAGGCAGGATTGTTCTGACGGGAAGCATAAGACTGAATCTGAATATTTTTAATATCAGATTTTAGCTTCACAATTTCATAATCAAACTCATCTGATTTCAGTGGTGCCCGTGGCCACAGATTAATGGATTTACCTGCACTAATCTCTTTCGCATTCTTAACTTTTTTATCTTTAAAACACTGCTTACCTAAGCTTTCTACAGATTCAGGCTGAGAAATACGGTAGTAGGTTTGGGCCAGTACGACTGGACCAGAATCTACAGCAGGTTGTTGAAACAAGGATTTTATAATCGACTGTCCCACTCCTTTTTCACGCTCAATCGTCTGTACACGTGTTGACCCAATATTTTTATCAACTATCCCTTCAGGCATACTGTAGAAACGTTTTTTACCTTCCAGATTAAATTCTTTATTTTCCAGATATTCACTATCCACATATTCCACCCCTTCAATCTGACTGAAACCCTGTTTTTGAACAGGATCAGGTACTGCCTGAATGACAGGTTCAGAGGTTTGAGGCTGTGTCACTGGTGGTAAGTATTGCGGTAATTTAGACTCAACGTGTTTAGTTGGTTGTACTGGTTGTACTGGTTGTACTGGTTGTACTGGTTGTACTGGTTGTACTGGTTGTACTGGTTGTACAACCATATTATTTTTTTGCTGAACTGTTGCCACACTTTTTTCGACTATCTTTGGCTCGGATTTTTTCAGATCCTGTGCAGTAGATGTAACNNATCGTAATAAACTCTCTGGCATTTGTATAAAAAGACCATGGTACCAGACTTAATGCCAGTACCATTTTTATCCCTAAGTTCCCTGTTCTGATCATTTCTTCCTTACCAATGGGTGCGATAGTTCAAACCTAAAATTGTGATCTTGGTATCTGTTTTGACATTCAAGCCTGCATATGGATTCAGTAACAGGTTATTTACCCCGGTCTGGTTCGCTAGGCTACTGGTATTTGCTGGAATATTATCTTTACTGCGTAAGAAACCAATAGATAGATCCAGATCCGTATCTGCGTCAAAACGGTAGCCCACTCCTAAACCAAATAGCTGTGCACCATTAATCGGTACCATGGTATTGCGTTTATCTTTTGGAATGGCACTGGTACGTGGTTCATAACCAGCACGAAGTTTTAGTCGGTCAGTTGCTGAATACTCTACTCCAATCCCGAAGTTCCATGGCGACTCAAACCTAAGCGGTAATGCAAGTGAAGAATCCGTTACATTGGCAGATAACAGTTTGGCAATCTTCAAGGCAGACAGGGTACGGTCGAACTCAAACTTGAATTGGTCCCAAGCAGCATAATCTGTCCAGCCAATATCAAAATTGACTTGTAGATCTGGCATTACCTTATATTTAATCCCCGCCTGAAAGTGAGCTGGGTATTCGAAATCCATGGAAACCAGACCCGATTCACTTGAAGGGATATAATTTGGAAAACCAAGAATTGCAGCTAAAATCTGGCCAGTTGGGGAGGTCATCAGACCTTTAATCATTTCCTGTGGTGCTTTGGCATTATCGATATGATATTTACCTTTTAAGCGCATTTTGGCAGCACTCTGGTAAACCATACCAAAACTGAAATCTTCAGTTGGTTCCCATAGAACACCTAGGTTATAGCTTGGACTTAAATTTTGTTCTAATGAAAGTTGCATTTGGCCAAATTTACCAAATGGGTTCATTCCTTCATCAGCATTACAGATCCCAAGCAACAATATGTCAGTAATAATGTCAGAATTTTCTTTAAATGGTGTACATACGACTTCATCAATCATACGTAACATGCCAATCAACTCATTGGGAAAACGTAAATCTGTTTTCATGGCAATGGCTTGATAAGACATCCCGATTGAAGCACCAATCGAAAGCTGGTCATTGACTTCATAACCAATGGATGGAGATAAATATGTAATCCGCTCTAAAGCAACCTGTTGTCCCATAAAATTGGCCGGATTACCATCTTCATGGCCAAAACCTGCAACTAGTGGTGCATAGACTGCAGTTGCATAAGTTGCTTTAGAACCTGGTGGTTTATAAGAGACCCCCATGGTAGGTGCTGCCATTGGGAGGCCTTCCCCCAAATCCACCATTTTTTTCAGAATAGGTACGTAGAGGCTGACATACTCTACATCACCCTTAACCAGACCTTTAAAATCTGTACATAAATCAGAAGATACTTCAGGCCCATCATTACAGACCATTGGATCATCTGAATAACCAAAAACGTTATATCCAGCAGGAACAGTAAATTCACGCTGAATATCAAAGTTCGCAACAATAATTTGCTGTTCGGTCTGTAAGCCCTCAATCTTAGCCAATGCAGCCGGGTTAAAGTGAATTGCATTCACTCCTGGCGGATCTGCAGTAACCGCGTTCCCCATAGACAATGCACGCAGGTCAACAGAAAGGTTGGTCCCTAATTGTGCAAAGGTATAACTTGAACAGCCCGCAAGAATAATTCCTGTTAATAACGGGCTAAGTCGAATGTTTTTCATACGACACCCCTATTAACTGAATTTCTTACCGAAACCTAAAATATCAAGTGGGAATGAAAGTCCCAGTGAAACATCTGGTGCATCTTCGGTCAGCCCCAATCCGACCGTACCATTTACAATGGTTTCTGGGGATACACGCACCCCTAAAGAAATCGCAAAAGTCGAGCTAGTCTGATCAGCGGCTGAATAGCTTTCACCCGTGTGATACTTAAATTCGGCACCAGTATTAAAGCTTTGCTGATATGACATAGTCATGGAAACATCATAGTTAAATGAATAAGCGAAACCGAAAGCAAAACCACCACTAATACCTGGTTCAAACTCTTCAATAATTCGTGTACCGCGACGCTGATCTAAGCCAGATTCCTTAAACCCATAATTTGCAGAAACTGAGGCAAACAGCACCACCGGGTCAATATATTTACGTGTACTCGCCCCCACACCGGCTGAGTAATATCCTTTACCTGCAGCCAGATCTTTTGCTGCATTAATTTCATATGGGCTATCACCTGTTTTAGTCGACAAATTGGCAAATAAAATAAGTGGTAAACGACCTGCTTTTAAAGGGAATGGCTCCCAACGTGCACCTAGACTAATATCCCCTAATCCTGCTGTAGAGGTATCTTTTAATAAATCTGTTTTAGCCACCAAAGGTAAGGAAGCTGTTAAGGTCAGATTATCTTTCACCCCGTACTGAAAAGTGAAAGTATTGGTCAGACTATGTGTTGCATTTTCCTGAACACGGAGCTGATACAGCTGGCCCTGTGCCATTTCCATATCGAGTTGTGTATCTCGATAATAGGTATAATCAATATCGTAATAGGATGAAATTTCGCCTTGTTTAATAAGTGAGTATTGACGCTCATTTGAAGTAAATACTTCTTCTAGACTTGCTTCCTGAGTAGCATCTCCTTCTTTTTTCTGTAAGGCTTGAGATGCATCTACTGCTTGAGTGGCTGGAGCTTCAACAGGTGCAGCTGTTTCAACAACAGCTTCTTCCTGAACGGTTTCATATTCTCCCAGTTCAGGCTCTGCTACAGCTTGAATTGCTGCTGGTTCAGGCTGAATATCAATGGATGCAGCAGTCTCGACTACTTCTTCCTCAACCGTTTCATACTCACCCAGTTCAGGCTCATCCGCAGCCCATGCCACTCCCATAACCATCTGAATGCTGAGCGCCAAGAATGTCTTGTTCATCCATTTACTGTTCATATCCATTTCACCATTTTTAATTTTTCTATAGCCATCTTTTCGTTTTATTTATTCTTGTAATAAAGTCTGAGAAAATTATATTGATATTCCCCAAATTTTTCTGAATCTACATTACGGTTACGATCCATACGGATAGTCGATGCTTTATCGGCAATTTTATCCATATAGAACTGTGGATACTGCATATCAACTAAAGCATAGCGGTTAATGGTTGCATCTTCGACATGACGCATATCCGAATCTTTTAATGCCAAAAAGTTTTTTCGATATTGTTCAGGGACATTAATTAAATATAAAGTATTGTTTTCCCAAACTTCCTTAAATCGCTGTTCATCAAAACTGATATTACCCAGTGCTGGATCGGCAACATACACCCGTCCATTTTTATAAGCTTTGTACACGACAAAATGTTTAAATCCTGCATAGGAAATAGGAACAATGGCGGGTTGTCCCTGTTTAACCAGATCTTCAAATTCTCCGCGATAGCCACCACTTTCCAGGCCTAAGGCAGCAACAAAACGCTTCATATCAAGAAGGGAAAAGCTACGACGTTCGATGATTTTATCCGTTTCACCAAATTTCATTAGGCCATTCATGACTTGCTGCTCATCCAGCCGAGTACCTACATAGCCATTTAATAAAGTCGTAAGTGCTGCTGAACCACAACTATAATCATAAGCCTGACGCACAATTCCCTGAAACTGGTCTAACAGTGCAGGTTTGACTTCCACATGTTCGCGGTGCATACGTACGAAAGAATCATTTCTTGAATCAAGAACTTCAGTATAGTGAACAGCGCCTGGTGGCTGTTTTTTAATATCCAGAGCTTCTTTGGCAGCGTAATACATCAATGCCGAGCCCAATGCAATCTCTAACATATTTTTTTACTTTTCTTATCATTGGCATGATGTGCCTAATTTTTCTTTTTATAGAGTCTTCACTCTACTTCCCTGTAACTAGAAAGATACCTTCTTTTTCAAAAAAATACAGTCTTTTTTTATTTTTTTAGATAGATGTTGTAGTCATAAAAAAAGCGCGTGTAAACACGCGCTTTTTTAAGGTAAGAATTAGTGACCAGAAATGGTAATAATTGCACCTTTTGCATATTGGTTAGGTCCCGGGCTAAAGTAAGTTTGCAGACCTTGGATTTCCATATCACCAATTGATGCTGCATTTTGGCTACCTAGGTGAATACCTTTCACATAGTTATCATGTGCACCACTTGTACTCACAATACGAATGAAACCATCGTTTGCAGTTGATTCGCCAAATACACTGATGCTTTGGTTCAATGTCAAATCTTTAGTACCAGCATCGGTTAACTTGATGCTTTCAATGAAGATTTCACCTGGGCCTGAGGTGTTTACACCTGCAGCAACTTGTCCACCAGTCGTTGAATTATCGAAAATACCCAAATCTGTAATTGTTAAGCCGCCAGTCATTGTTGCATTCAACTTAATCATTGCACCCTGTGGAGCAGCACCTAATTGAATATTGGCAGACATTGGACCTGTTTTAAATGATAGGCCAGATAAAATCGCATTTTCCTTACCAGCACCACCACGGCGAATACTAGTAGCTGAAGCTAAACCACTTTCATAATCTGTAAGAGATGAAGCTGATCCCACAACCCCAATTTCACCGATGTTAATATCTAAACCAGATACTTCAGCGGCAATGTTGATAAACGGGTTACCAGCACCAGCATCTGAGTCAATGGTTAAATCTGCAAGGTTACGTGAAGCTAGTAAATACGCACCATTGTCATCGTAGTTTGCACCAATTACGATACCATTAGTTGCTGTTCTACCCTTACCATTCGCTTTGATATAGATCGCACCTGCTTCACCAGTACCCCCCACAATACCATTAGCAGCCTCTCCAGGGCGAAGAACAGCTCCATCATTATTATAAATTTCAATAACACCCGCTTTTGCAGTAGAATCTTCAGCTAAACCATCATTATCATGGATAAATAGTTTTTCAATTTCAATTTTTGAAATACCGATACCGATTTTCAAACCGTCCTGACCTGTAGTCGCGCTTAGAGATGCATCGTCCAGTGATTGCATCGCCATTGCGTTTGCACTAAAAGCAACTGAAGCAGCTAAAGCCAATTTTGTGAATTTTTTCATTGTTTACTCTCCCAAGAGTACTATTTTTTTGGTTGTGAATCACTCAGTGCTGACGTTGTGTTTTTTATTTTCTGACAACGCAAAGCATCTTTCCTTGAGTAATTTTGCTCGCCCACTTAACTTAACGTCGAGTCATATTTTGATCAACTGTCGTTGGTCGCAATATTGAGCTTACCGACAAACGGTATTTGATGATTTAGAAATATTTTTTCCTATTCTTGATATAAAATACCGGGTCATATCGGAATATGCGCTACTGAATGAACGAAGCTCCTTACCATTGTCCTTTAAGTTTTGCATCTCTTCAGCTTAAAGATCTATTGCATGCATTAAGTCCCTTAGATCACCTGATATATTTAAATAATAATGGACAGCCTTTTATTGCCTGCTGTGCACAGAAATATTTTATGGTGCAGGATGGACAAATTCAGGCATTTAAGAGAGTGGATATCGAGCAATATCAGGCTGATATAGCTAAACTCATCTTAGAGCTTGAGCAAACTCCAGATATTAAAGCGAATGAATTTTCTGGGGGTTATGTTGGGTTTATTGGCTATGATTACGCTGCTCAACAGCATACCCAATACCCGCAGCGGCCTCAACCTGGCCTATTTATCGGTCAGTTTGATTCTTATATTAAGTTTGAAGCTGATCAATGGGTATTCTATAGCCATGATCCGCAAGCAGCAGATATTTTCAATCATCTTCAAAATCTATTAAATCAATCACCTATACAACCGAGGTTTCAATTAAAAACTCTTTGCAGCCCACGTTGGGATAAATCTCGCTATGCACAGGCATTTCAGGATATTCAGGATTATATTCTAGCCGGTGATTGTTACCAGATTAACTTAACCCAAGAATTTACAGCACTTGCTGAAGGTTCATTATTAGGAACTGCACATGCTTTCTGGACATTAACCAATGCGCCATATGCGGGCTATCTTCGTATTGGTAATTTTGAATTATTGAGCTGTTCACCTGAACTGTTTATTGACTTTGAAGCACATCGAAAAATTGTCACCAAACCGATTAAAGGTACCATGCCACGTTTTGCTGATCCGGTGCTTGATGAGCAATCCAAACAACGATTAAAAGACTCAAAGAAGGATCAGGCTGAAAATGTCATGATTGTAGATTTACTACGCAATGACCTCAGTGTTTATGCAGAAACAGGTTCAGTCAAGACACCTAAACTATTCAATATTGAGTCATTTAATCAGGTACATCATATGGTCAGCGAAGTCGAAGCGACCTTAAAAGAAGGTGTGCATCCTTTTAATGTATTGCTGTCTGCACTTCCAGGTGGATCAATTACCGGTGCACCAAAGATTCGCGCCATGCAAATTATTGAAGAGTTAGAAGGTGCTCCACGTGGAGCGTATTGTGGTTCATTAGGTTATTTTAATTTTGATGGAACAGGAAGCTGGAATATTCTGATTCGCTCAATTCAGAAATATCAGGATGAGGTTTCACTTTGGGCTGGTGGCGGAATTACGATTTCTTCTGACTGTGATGCGGAATATCAGGAATGTTTTGATAAGGTTGATGCCATGCTGGATTTACTCAATACCTGGTATAAACCTAAATAAATAAAAAAGCGACTCGGTTGAGCCGCTTTTCTATAAATCTCCCCTAACCCCTCTTTGTAAAAGAGGGGATTCTCTCTCTTTAAAAAGAAAAAGGTTCCCTCCTTTATCAAAGGAGGGTTAGGGTGGATTTAATTAAGTTAAAATATCATTCTTCAATGTATCTACTAAACGTTGATTCTGCTCATCTGTACCAATGGTAATACGTAAAAATTGATTGATACGAGGTTTATTAAAATAACGTACGATAATGCCGCATTCCCGTAATTCAGCCGCTAACTCACCTGCATCTTTTGATGGTAGTGAAGCAAAAATAAAGTTCGCACTTGATGGCAAGACTTTGAAACCAAGCTCATTCAACTGATTAACCAGTTTTTCACGACTGGCAATGACTTTAGCATTTTGTGCTTCAAAGTATTTCTGATCTTCGAATGAAGCGACTGCAGCCGCAATCGCAAAACGATCCATTGGATAAGAGTTAAAGCTGTTTTTTACCGCTTCAAGCGCTGCGATCAGATGGGGCTGGGCAATCGCAAAACCGACACGTAAGCCTGCTAAAGAGCGGGATTTTGAAGTCGTTTGGCAGACTACTAAATTCTCGTATTTTTCAATCAAACTCACTGCAGATTCAGCACCAAAATCTACATAGGCTTCATCAATGACGACTACTGAATCTGGATTCGCTTGCAGAATTTCTTCAATGGCAGACAAACCAAGCGCAATACTGGTTGGCGCATTCGGATTAGTGATGATAATACCGCCATTTGGCTGTTTATAATCATCTACAATAATTTCGAAATTTTCATTGAGTGGCAAGATTTTGGTTTTGACACCAAAGAACTGACTATAAACCGGATAGAAGCTATAGGTAATATCTGGATAAAGCAGTGGCTGTTCCTGAATAAAGAAGGCTTTAAAGATATGTGCCAAGACTTCATCAGAACCATTACCCACAAAGATATTTTCAACAGTAACATTTTGCTGTTTAGCTATGGCATGTTTCAATTCAGATGCATCTGGATCTGGATAAAGACGTAAAACATCTGCGCCATTGGCTAAAACTTTTTGCACCGCTTCCACGACTTTCGGTGATGGTGGATACGGATTTTCATTGGTATTTAATTTTAAAAGGTTTTGAATTTTGGGCTGTTCGCCTGGAACGTAAGGCTCTAACTCACGGACTTCAGGACTCCAAAAACGCATTTGATCTGTGGTGATATTCGACATTGTCTATTCTCAAATTCCCTCTCCTTTTAGGAGAAGGTTAGGGAGAGGTTAAATAATTCCCCTTACCTAACCTCTCACAAAGGGAGAGAAATATCTTTTATTCAATATAAGTATTTAATTACTGATAGCGATAACGTGCTGAGCGTGCATGCGCATCCAGATTTTCCTGCTGTGCCAGAACATCTGCAGTTTTCGCAAGGGTTTTCACACCATCTTCAGAACACATAATCAGGCTTGAACGTTTCTGGAAATCATAGACACCCAATGGCGATGAGAAACGTGCTGTACCCGATGTTGGTAATACATGGTTTGGACCTGCACAATAGTCACCAATCGCTTCAGGCGTATAACGTCCCATGAAGATTGCACCCGCATGTCGGATCTCTTCAGCCATTTGCTGTGCTTCATCCAGACACAGCATTAAATGTTCAGGTGCCACCTGGTTAATTAGCTCAATACCTTCAGTACGATCTTTCACAAGCACTAATGCACCACGATTGGCAATTGAAGTGCGGGCAATTTCTGCTTTTGGTAGAGCTTGCAAATGTTCTTCAATTGCTTGTTCTACTTCATTGAGAAGCTGTTCATCAGGCGTAATAAATACAGCTTGAGCAACAGTGTCATGCTCAGCTTGAGATAACAAATCCATCGCTAACCATTTGGCATTGTTCTGCCCTTCTGCATAGACCAGAATTTCTGAAGGACCAGCAATCATGTCGATACCGACCTGACCAAATACTGCACGTTTTGCCGCAGCCACAAAACGGTTACCTGGACCAGTGATTTTATCGACACGTGGAATGGTTTCTGTACCATAGGCCAATGCAGCAACTGCTTGTGCGCCACCAATGGTAAATACACGGTGTACGCCAGCCAGATAGGCAGCAGCCAAGACTAATGGGTTCAGTTCACCATTTGGAGCAGGCACCACCATAACAATTTCACCTACACCTGCCACATGTGCAGGAACAGCATTCATTAACACCGAAGATGGATATGAAGCCAAGCCACCTGGTACATAGATCCCTACGCGATCCAATGGCGTCACTTTCTGACCCAAGGTATTACCTAGAGCGTCGACATACCTCCAACCATCCTGTTTTTGTGCCTGATGGAATTCGCGAATGCGGTTTGCAGCCAATTCTAAAGCTTCACGCACTTCCGTCGTCAAGCCTTCAAAGGCTGCTTTAAGTTGCTCTTGGGTCAGTTCTAAATCTGAAAATTGATGCGCTGGATGTCGATCGAACTGCTGAGTCAATTTAAGAACATGAGCATCACCATGCTGACGTACGTCAGCAATGATTTGGTCTACAGTTTTTAAAAGTTCAGGATCATTCACGGTTTCAAAAGCCAACAAGTCAGCAAACGCCTGCTTGAAGTTTTGATCTTGTGTCGATAAACGTCGCATCAATTTACCCATAAGGTTTGAATTCGAAGGCTTTAGTTTACCTGTTTTCATAGACTTTGTCGGTAGCTAGAACAGACTTGTGCTATGAGTTTTATTGGAAATAGCTTTTGATAAAATTGATGAAAGCATTGAGCTTCTTATATTTATAATCAGCAATAAAAAAACCGCCCAAAGTGGACGGTCTTTGATAAAGCTTAAATTTAAGCTTTTTTCGCCTGTTCTCGTGCTTCAACTGCTTGCTCAAGCTGAGCAAGAATCGGATTCAGCAATGCCTGCTTACGTTTAAAGCTGGCTTTGTTCACAATCAGACGTGAAGAGACTTTGCAAATTTCTTCAAGTGGTTCAAGACCATTGGCACGCAGTGTATTGCCTGTATCGACCACGTCAACAATGTAATCACCTAAACCCACCAGTGGTGCAAGCTCCATTGAACCATAAAGCTTGATCACATCAACCTGTTCACCGAGGCTCGCATAGTATTGACGGGTCAGATTCACATATTTAGTCGCAATTTTTAAACGGCCTTTCGGACGCTCCATGCCGACTTTACCTGCTGTCATCAATTTACAGTTGGCAATTTTCAGATCTAATGGTTCATAGACATTTTGCGCGCCATGTTCCATCAACACATCTTTACCTGCAACACCGATATCTGCCGCGCCATTTTCAACATAAGTCGGCACATCAGAAGCACGTAAAATCAGGATACGCACCTGTTTATGCGTGGTTGGAAAAATCAGCTTACGTGATTTATCCGGATCTTCCAGCAGGTTAATCCCTGCTGTTTCAAGCAGAGGTAAAGTTTCTTTTAAGATACGGCCCTTGCTTAATGCTAACGTTAAACCATGATCAAAATTGCCCATTACGTCAAAGTTTGGATCATCGTTTCTCATATCACTCATTAACTTACTCGCTTAATTTGGGCGCCTAAACCTTGCAACTTTTGTTCTACATTTTCATAACCGCGATCAATATGATAAATACGGTCAATCAATGTTTCGCCTTCTGCCGCCAATGCTGCTAACACCAACGAGAATGAGGCACGTAAATCGGTTGCCATAACAGGCGCAGCAGAAAGTTTTTCTACTCCTGTCACCACCGCATCATTGCCTTCTACCTGAATATTGGCACCCATACGTGACAACTCAGGGACATGCATAAAACGGTTTTCAAAAATAGTTTCAGAAATTGTGGCAAATCCACGGCCAATGGCATTGACTGCCATTAACTGGGCTTGCATATCTGTTGGGAAATCTGGATGTGGCAAGGTACGGAAGCTCACCGCTTTCGGACGTTTGCCCATCATATCCAGTTCAATCCAGTCGTCCCCACGAGTGACTTCTGCACCCATTTCCTCAAACTTATCCAGTACAGCTTCCATTAAAGCCGGATCTGTATGTGTGGTTTTAACACGACCACCCGTAATAGCTGCAGCAGCCAGATAAGAACCGGTTTCAATACGGTCGGCAACCACTGCATATTCACAGCCATGCAGGCTTTCTACACCGGTAACCACTAGGGTATCGGTATCCAGACCTTCAATTTTCGCACCCATCTTGATCAGCATTTGAGCAAGATCGGTAATTTCAGGTTCGCGCGCCGCATTGCGAATCGTGGTCACACCATCCGCCAATACTGCAGCCATCAAAATATTTTCAGTACCACCTACAGTCACCATATCAAAGACAACTTCACCGCCTTTCAGACGACCATCGACTTTGGCATGGACATAGCCGGCCTCAACCTCAATCTCGGCACCCAAAGCTTCTAATGCTTTCAAATGCTGATCGACTGGACGAGACCCAATCGCACATCCACCTGGTAAAGATACTTTTGCACTACCGTAGCGCGCCAAGAGAGGACCAAGCACCAAAATAGAAGCACGCATGGTCTTTACGAGTTCATAAGGGGCAAACTTGTTATCTAAGGTAGAGGTATCTGCAATAACTGTATCGCCTTCATAGCTAATCGTGATCCCAAGACCTGCAATCAGCTTCACCAAGGTATTTACATCTTTTAAATTTGGAACATTTCTAAGTATGATTGGCGTATCAGCAAGAATCATTGCTGCTAATAATGGAAGCGCTGCATTTTTTGCACCAGAAATACGCACTTCACCGTCGAGCTTAATACCGCCCTGAATTAAGAATTTATCCATTAATTGATTAAGCTCCAAATAAGCTTGCTTTACGCCATTCTTCTTTGGTCAATGCACGAATGGTCACAGCATGCACTGCACCACTGGCAATATGGGAATTGAGAGGAGCATAAACAGCTTGTTGACGTGCAACCGGACGTTTACCTTCAAACTGATCATCCACAATACGGAGATCGAATTTTCCGCCCTGACCACTCACAGCAACATCCGCCTCAGGAAAAGCGGCTTTTAAAATTTCAGCGAGCTGTTCATTATTCATCACAAGACCTCTTATAGGACTAAGGGTGTAAAACGAGTCATTTTACTATAAATGTAAAAAATAATTCATTAGTCACATACATTATATATATAAAAAAAGAGGCTTTTAAAAACCTCTTTTTCCCCATTTGGTCGCTTAAATGGCTAAACTCTGATGATTCAGCTGCATTTCGCGATATCGGTCAATCTGTTTTTTTAATTTTTCCGTCAAAATTTTAATCGAGGTATACATGTCATCAGCATTGGCATGGGCAAAAAACTCAATACCCGGTAAACGGACAATCGCTTCTGCGATATGGTTACTACTACCTCTTTTTGAGCGCTTATCAATCTGATGATCTTTGGAAAGCTTAACCTGCATGCTGTTCACCTGATCCAGATGTTTGGTCATCTGTGAAAATTTCGTTTTTATAGTTTCTTCAATCGCTGGCGTAATTGATAAATGATGTCCACGAATTGTTATTTGCATAGTTCTATCCCTCACATTCGTTAGGATCAGAAGAGTCACAGTTAAAAATGAAAATAATACAACAACTTGCTCAAGCAAAATCGTGATTTAAAGCATTTATTCAGATCATTTTTACCATTCCTCAAAAGAAAAAAAGATTCATTACGATGTCATAATGAATCTCTAGAATAATCAAATTTCAAAAACTAGATCAAGACTTTTCGCTCAGAAGAGGAAGGAATATGTAACGATTCACGATATTTCGCGACCGTACGTCGTGCTACATCAATCCCCTCTTCTTTCAAAAGATTGGCAATTGCATTGTCAGATAAAGGCTTACGTGCATTTTCTTCAGCAATCATTTTCTTAATTTTAGCACGGATTGCAGTAGATGAAGCCTCTCCCCCAGAAGTTGTTCCCACATGACTCGAGAAGAAGTATTTCAGTTCGAATAAACCACGTGGGGTCAGCATATATTTGTTAGTTGTTACACGAGATACAGTTGATTCATGTAGTTCCACTTCTTCAGCAATATCCCGTAAAACCAGAGGCTTCATACCTTCAGGACCAATCTCTAAAAAGCTTTTCTGATGTTCAACAATACAGGTCGCTACTTTCAATAAAGTTTTATGTCGTTCATCAATACTTTTAATAAAGTTTTTCGCTTCCAACATCTGATTACGCAGGTATTGATTATCTTCACTTTGATCAGCACGACGAATCATATTGGTATAAAAAGAATTTAGTCTTAACTTTGGCATCACATCAGGATTCAACGTCACCTGCCAGCAGTCATTCTTTTTCATTACCACGACATCCGGGATCTGATAATCAGATTCCTTACTTTCAAACTCCTGTCCCGGATATGGCTTAAGAGTTTTCAGTAAATCAACGGCACAGCGCAATTGTTCCTGATTTAAGCCAGTTTGTTTAATGAGTTTTGGTAATTCATTGGTAATCAGCAACTCATAATGTTGCAGCAATTTGACCGCATCATTACGACAAGGGGTATTAACTGGTAGGCTATCCAGCTGAATCAATAAACACTCAGCGAGATTTCTAGAACCCACTCCTATCGGATCAAGACGCTGAACATGCTTGAGAACAACGAGTACTTCATCCTCTTCGATTTCTTCCTCATAATCCATGGAAGATAAAAGATGCTGTACTGATGCAGTAATCTCAGAAATTTCTGCATCCAGAAAACCCTTTTCATCTAGAGAATCAATAATGCAGTAGGCAATCAGCTGATCAATGCGAGAAAAGTGCAGCAGATTGATCTGCTCGAGCATATATTCTTGTAGGCTTTGCTGGCTTTGACGATTGTCTTCCCGCTCTTCGAACTCTGCTGCACCCAGACTTGTAGGTTGATGAGTATAGACATCATCCCAGTCGGTATCTACAGGGAGATCGTCCGGAAGATGGTCTGCATTAAGTTCATTAGTTAAATCCTTTTGACCCGCATCAACAGTAGAAAGACTTTCAACACTGATTTGCTCTTCAACTTTTTCTAACAAAGGATTACTATCAAGTTGTAGCTGGATTTCTTGCTCTAGTTCCAGACTGGATAATTGTAATAAGCGGATTGCTTGTTGTAACTGTGGAGTTAATGACAGCGAGTTGGCAATTCGTAATCCCACTGATAGTTTCATATGACCCCCTAATAAAAATCTCGTTTTATAAGCAATTTTCATGCCGTTTTAACTTTTATAACATAGTTTGATAAAAAAACACACAAAACTATAATGATTTCATGAACTTTAACTTCATTTTTATATAATTTTATAAGGATTATTAATCACTTATTTTTATTAAATAGTAGTTAACCAATTTGTAAATTAATATAATTTGATTTAATTTTTTAAATCCAGGCATAAAAAAAGCCCTCTGCGTGAGCAGAGGGCTTTTG
>NZ_DJBE01000077.1:3787-12670 GCF_002429925.1 Acinetobacter sp. UBA5984 | reverse complement strand
GTTGATTATTATTTCTACAAAAATGCCGATTTTCCCTATTTTTTGAGCATTAAAGGTACAGGATTGGCCAATGTACTTAATAATTTCTCTTTTTTATCGTGTTCCTGAAAGCGCAAGGAGCGGCAATCTATATATTCACAATAGCCCCCTTCTCCATACTCAGTCTTGCCATTAATTCTGACTTCGTAATTAAAGCTTCCAACATAACCCGCAGCCAGACCAAATTTGAAATCTCCCCGGCTTTGTCCCTGCAACCAGATCTGTGTTCCTTTGCCATCTTCATAGCACCATTCAAACTCACGCGGCAGATACATCTTTTGCCCATTTGGGGTAGTCACACTCGGATAAACCCGATGCACCTTGAAATAGACTTTTTGATCGAACATTTGACTGGTCATATTTTTCAGGTCACGCAGATAAATTCGTGACTGCACAATGCTGTTCAGACTATCCCGAATTTGTGCCAGCAATAATTGTCGTCCTTCACTCAGGTTAATAATCTGATAAGTCAGAAAGGCTAAAGGCAAATAGGGAAAATTAAAGCTTCGTGCAAATTCAAAACTACCTAAGCTCTCAATAAGATATTTCTGATCTTTATAATGTAAGGTACCCTGACAATAACAGAGCAAAGACCAATGATCAGCCAGTGCAAAGCGCATTTGGGTGAAGTGTGAAATCAGATTGGTCGTATGGATGCTGAGATCAAAGCTCAGTTCAGAATCAAAACGCTGTAAACGAAAATGCGGAAAGTCGCCTGTCAGTTTTTCACGATCCAGAAACTGAAACAGGCCATACTGAAACTTGCAATCCTTTTTGATTGAATAGCAATTTAATTGTCCTGCCATATGCGGACTGGTACTACAGATTACTGTGACTGTATCCAGTGCATTGGTTTGAATAGCACTCGGGTTTGCCAACATCGGTGCATTAGGCTGACCGATGATACTCGAAAAGTTAAAATAATGAAGAGGTGCAGGCAGATCAGGAAGTGTCAAACCTTGATGAATAATTTTATATTTCTGGTTTGGCCCATGATAGGCAAGATTATGCGGGGAAACAGCAGGAGTCTGATTCAGCTGTTTCGAACGATCTAGAAAATCTTGAAGAAACTGCATCTCAAACTCCTTATTTTTATATTGTTATAAGGTACTCTGTCTTTTTGCCATAAAGGTTGTAAGGAAACCAGACAAGGTATAGATGACGGAGATCACGAGAATCCCCACTGGAATATTATAAGTCATCGCTGCAAAGATAAACACCGCGATCGGCAGCACAAAAAACGGTACCCGTCTACGCTCTACAGTTTTAAATGAATAATATTTGATATTGGAAATCATCAATAAGCCCACGATTACAATAATCGCAGCATTAATGATTTGTACAGTAGAATCACGAATATCAAACACAGTCGGGAAGTCCAATCCTACCCAGACCAGTGAAATAATAATGACGGCTGCTAATGGACTCGCAACGCCAATAAAATAACGTTTGTCCACTACGCCAATCTGAACATTAAAGCGTGCCAGACGGAAAGCCGCACAAGCGGTATAGACAAAACAAGCCGCCAGCCCGATACGACCTAAATCACTTAATCCCCAGCTATACATGAGAATGGCTGGCGCTACACCGAAGGCCAGCATATCGGATAGTGAGTCAAACTGTTCACCGAATGGACTTTGTGCCCCAATCGCTCTTGCCACACGACCATCGAGACCATCAAACAAAGCCGCCAGGAAAATCGCATAAATAGCTTGCTGAAACTCGCCATTCATGCTGGCAATAATCGAGTAAAAGCCTGATAACAACGCAGCGGTTGTAATCAGATTAGGCCACAGATAGATACCTCGACGCTTAACTCTTTGCCCTTCCTGGGTATGCTCTACCTCTTCCACCTCGAAGGTGATGCCATCAAATGGCAAATCTTTAGAAGATTCGTGTTCCGGCTTATTTGTACTTGTCATTCTTGTCGATCCTAACTATGACCCGATCTTTAAAATATTATTCGCCTACTAACCAACGAACTGCAGCATGACCGCCATTTTCTTGCATACGCAAATGCGGGAATAACCATTGCAGCGCTTCGTCTGCATCTTCAGAGAACTTCCAAGGTGGGTTAATCACCAGTAAACCACAACCATTTAAACCCACCGGCGTATCATCTGGCCATACACAGATTTCACATACCAACTGACGGCGAATCCCGGTCTTGAACATTTTCTTCTCGAAACGCTCAATCATGGCACGGTCTTTAATTGGGTACCAAACTGCAAATACGCCTGTCGGCCATTTTTTATAAGCAGCAACCAGTAATTCAACCAATTGAGGGAAGTCTTTACGCTCCAGCTCATAAGGCGGATCGATCATGACCAGACCACGTTTTTCTTTCGGTGGAATGACTGCGAGCAAGCCTTCATACGCATCACGCTCATGCAGACCCGCACGCTTGTCAAAAATGTTATGACGTAGCTGCTGAAACACATCACGTTGCATTTCAAAAATGGTGGCCTTGTCAATTTCACGCATGCCTTCCAGCGCAAACCAGGGTGAACCCGGATATGCACCTTTACCAAAGTTTTCACGCATTTTCTCAACAATTTTTAAATATTGTTGTACGCCTTCTGGTGCATTACGCTTGACCGAATCATCTAGCTTGATCAGACGATGAATACCGTTCAGGAATTCCCCTGATTTTTGCGCTTCAGAGGTGGATAAATCATATTTACCTGCACCACCATGTGTATCCACATAGCGATATGGTTTATCTTTTGCATTGAGTCGAGTCAATAATTGAAGCAACAATACATGCTTCATGACATCGGCAAAGTTGCCAGCATGGTAATGGTGACGGTAATTCATGTTTCATTAATTCCTAATATCAACCGCTATTTTAACATGAAAAATAGTTTCGTTCAGACCCGATTCTTACATAGAATAGCGCAACCCCAATTTACCCTTCTAGGTGAGTTTCTATGGAAGCAGTTCAACTCCCGGCAACCTGGCCAGTTGATCAGATTCTTGATGATCTAGATCAGCATGGTTTTAGCATGATCGACAATGCTTATGCCCCATCCTATGTTGAACAGCTGATTGCTGAATGTACCAGCAATCTGGAACGCTTTCGTGATGCAGCCATTCAAAATGGCGTAGTTAGCAATATCCGTAGTGATCATATTCTCTGGCTCAATGAAGATCTGGAAATTTCTAACCAGCATGTGCAAACCTTACAGGCCTTAGGTCATGAGCTGAACCGCGCTTTCTTCCTCGGCATTAAAGATGTGGAAGCCCATTTTGCCTGCTATAACGCAGGTGAGTTCTATGCCCTGCATCGCGATAATCCTCAAGGCAAGAATGGCCGGATGATTTCTGCGGTTTATTATT
Source organism: Acinetobacter sp. UBA5984 (assembly GCF_002429925.1). Taxonomy (NCBI): domain Bacteria; kingdom Pseudomonadati; phylum Pseudomonadota; class Gammaproteobacteria; order Moraxellales; family Moraxellaceae; genus Acinetobacter; species Acinetobacter sp. UBA5984. Next base: position 9,292 of record NZ_DJBE01000077.1, on the reverse strand, counting down.
TACATGATGATTGGCAAGATAACTGGGGCGGCGAACTACATTTGCAGGATAAAAATGATCAATGGCATATTATCCAGCCTAAGCCAAACCGTATTGCCTTCTTCCAAAGTGATTTAATGCATGAAGTTTTAAAAGCCAAACACCAGCGTTTATCAATCACTGCCTGGCTAAGAAGTAATACCCATTTGCTCTAATCTTTTTTCCACGCTTTAAATTTCAATTTTCAGCCTCATATAGCAATCATTGAGATATGAGGACTGCGTTCATGCGACCAACCCCCAAAGAGATCATTGCACGCATTGGTGAAACAGATCAGCTATTTTTAAATGGCAATACGCCTGAGTTGGCGCTTGAACGAGCTGATCTTCGTCTGCAACTGGTGACTATCAGTCAGTTACGTCAAGAGCAGGTGCATTTCCTGCAAGAAGCGATTGTTCTGCTGGAGCAGGGCCGGATTGAATTTGAAGAAATGCCACTTGATTTGTATATCAATCTGTCTTTGCATCTGGCCAAAGCCTATATGATCTACTTTGAGCTGACCAAAGAAGATCGTTATGCGCTCATTACCCAGCAGATTCTAAAACCGATGACCAATTATGAGCATGCGGATATTTATTTCTTCTTGGCTTATGCATCTGCTAGTAAGAAAGAACCTGCCATGACTCGTCACTGGCTAAATAAATACAGTAAAACAGCCCATTTTGACCATGAACTGGTAGGCCAGCATCCGGCATTTGATGAATATCGTCAACTGGAATGGTTTATTCAGATTCTGCGTAGCCGTATGCATTAGAACAACGAAATCTATTCCTATAAAAAATGCCTCACATTGATGAGGCATTTTTTATGAATTAATTTAATTTACTCAAGCCAGACGGCGTCGATCTGCATCCAGATGCAATTGCTGATTCAGTTCATCAATCCAGATTGCCCAGTCATCATCTTGTACCAGATGACTAATTAGCAACGAACGCTGCGCCTTATTCCAGAAAGGTGCTTCATGCAATGACATATGGGCAGGTAGCTGATGAGTACGCACATAAAGCTCGATGGCCGCCGGGCTGTTAGCTAGGCCGAGTTGAGAAAATAACATTTCTAAGGATGGTTGGTTCTTCCCGAGCATATGCCCTCCTTATATATATCAGATATATTGTAGTTATTTATAGGACTAACTTATAAGATAATATAAAAAAAACCTAGTCAAAGGACTAGGTTTTGTTGTGTCTTTTTGTATAAAGAAACTTTAATTGCTTTCAGGGCCTTTTTTATCACTTTCGACATGTAAAAGCTGGTTCAGTTTATCAATGATTACGATCCATTCATCATCTTGATGCCAGTGTTCTCGAAGAAAAGCGCTTTGCCCCTCATTCCAGAAATCTGCATCCGGCAAAATCACGTCTGATGGTAGCTGATGATTTTTGGTAAATTCATCAATTGATGCTTCATCAGCAGGCAAGCCTAATTGCTCAAATAATAATTCTAAAGTCACTTGCTGTTCTAATACCATTCGCTCACTCCATCATAAAAATAATCAGTTCATTGATTTGAAAATATTATTGACGCTTAGAAGAAGGTAGATCACAAGAACCACTTCCCTCTGCCTCAATATGCAATTGCTCATTGAGTACATCTACGAAAATTGCCCAGTCATCATCTTCTTTCCAGTGGCCAATCAGAAAATCATGTTGGTTTTTTGTCCAGAAAGGAGCTTTATGTAAGGGGACATCCATCCCAATCTGATGGGTTTTAATAAATTCATCGATTGCTTCCTGGCTTGAATCCAAGCCGAGTTGCTCAAAAAAAAGTTCCATGGTAGGTCGCTGCTCTAACATCTCAGTACCTCCTCTTTTGTTGATGATTCTTCTTATTAAACTAGATGAGCTACTCGCAAAGTTCAGTTGTCCCTCTTTCACAAGATGTTATTTTTTGTTCTTTAAATTTTGTAGAAATAGCAATAAAAAAGCACCCCAAATGGAGTGCTTTTTTAACTTAATCTTAAAAGATTAAACTATTTGATCATGTCAGCAACTGCAGCGCGCTCTTCTTCAAGCTCGTTCAGTGTAACGTTGATACGTTCACGGCTGAATTCGTCGATTTCAAGACCTTGAACAATTTTGTATTCACCGTTTTCAGTAGTTACAGGGAAACCGAACATTACGCCTTCAGGGATACCATAAGAACCGTCAGAAGGAATACCCATAGTTACCCATTTGCCGTTTGTGCCAAGAGCCCAATCGCGCATATGGTCGATTGCAGCGTTCGCAGCAGAAGCAGCAGAAGACAGACCGCGTGCTTCGATGATCGCAGCACCACGTTTACCAACAGTTGGAAGGAATACGTCTTTGTTCCAAGCTGCATCGTTGATTTTGTCTTTCAAGCTTTCGCCGTTTACGTTAGCAAAACGGTAGTCAGCATACATAGTTGGAGAGTGGTTACCCCAAACAGTCATGTTTTCGATGTCAGAAACTGCAACACCCGCTTTTTGAGCAAGTTGAGTTAACGCACGGTTGTGGTCAAGACGTAACATTGCTGTGAAGTTTTTCGCTGGAAGATCTGGAGCAGATTTCATAGCGATGTAAGCGTTAGTGTTCGCAGGGTTACCTACAACAAGAACTTTAACGTCACGGCTAGCAACTTCGTTCAGTGCTTGGCCTTGACCAATGAAGATTTCGCCGTTTACTTTAAGCAGGTCAGCACGTTCCATACCAGGACCACGTGGACGTGAACCAACTAATAGAGCATAGTCTGCATCTTTGAAAGCTACTTTAGGATCATCAGTACCGATCATGCCCGCCAATAATGGGAAAGCACAGTCGTCTAGTTCCATCATTACGCCTTTAAGCGCTTGCTGAGCTTTCTCAACAGGAATTTCTAATAATTGAAGAATAACTGGTTGGTCTTTACCAAGCATTTCACCGCTTGCGATACGGAATAATAGGCTGTAACCAATTTGACCAGCAGCGCCAGTAACGGCAACGCGAACAGGTTGCTTCATGTAATTATCTCCAATTGAGAGGATCGTCATAATGATTAAATAGCTGTTCTATCTAATCTTAATAATCATAAACGGCAAAGATTGTACTCCAATCCTCTTCGAGATGCATGTAAAAGAGAATGGATTTCAACAAAAGTATGATAGGAAATATAAATTAATTTGACTAAAAGGCTTAGTATGTCCCTTTTATTGTGACAGTTTTTGGACATGTATTAATAATGTTTGCAGGACAACCTTTATAGCCCCCATTGGCGTTATAGCAGACCTGAATCGAGGTCAGCAGGCTGGATGCTCGGGTCTGATGACAGTTAAAGCGCAATGCTGTTGAAGGCAGTTGCGGATTGATTTTCAGAAATTTTGAACGCAGCATATCAATGGAAATGGTATGACTTTCCTGCTCGGTGAGTTCTTCAGGAACTTTCAGACGATCAGCATGATTGATCACCGTACGAAAATACTGTGTAGCATTCATCGGAATACAGCCGCCAATATTATGCCAGAGCAATGCGCGGGTATTTTCATCCGGCATGATACGCGCCACCACTTTAGCCTGCAAAGGCGGTAACTTTGCAGAACTGGTAGTAGTGCAATGTGTCGATGTGGTTTGAGGATAGAGACCAGAAATATTTAGGGAATAACCTTCAAGACATTTTCTTTTTTTACTGTAGGCCGGATCCAGACTGCAAAGTGCCGGTACCATCTGGATGTCCATGACATAACCCGTTGGCAATGCAAAGGCAGCTGGACTTGCTACTAAAAATAAAAGTGCAGCCCATCCAGCAGAAATTTGAGCACCCCTTATTCCCTTGATCAACAAACTATCCTTCCCTTAGATTTTTTGAATGCTATGGTGTATTACGTAATGGAATGTCTTGCATACGCTTACCGACCGATTGTGCGCCCTGGCCCAATAAAATACCGTAATATGTCGCGTTCGTCATGACATGTTTCACATAATCTCGTGTTTCCAGTAAAGGAATGGTTTCGGTATATTGATCCGCAGCAATACTTTGGAATTCGGGTTGCCAACGGCGGGCACGGTTCGGGCCGGCATTATAACCTGCTGTTGCCAGTACTGGACTATTGCTCAATTGACGCTGAATTGTTGATAAATAGTAAGTTCCGTAACGGATATTGGTGTTCATATCAGTCAAGGCTGCCGGGTTATAGGTCTCACCCATTTGACGAGCGACCAGTTTGGCGGTGTCCGGCATGATCTGCATCAAACCACCAGCGCCTACATGAGAGCGTGCGCTGGTATTAAACCGGCTTTCCTGACGCATCAAACCATAAGCCCAGGCAGCATCAATGCCGGCATTACGGCTATGGCTCACCACATAATTCTGATGTGGCATCGGATAACGATAATTGTAATTATGCTTGTCCGCAGTACGATCCGCTGCATAAATGGCACGGTCATACCACCCCATATCCATCGCGCGTTTGGCTGCTGCCAACAGTAAATCGTCATCTTTTCTTAAATAAGCCTGACGCACTGCCCAGTTCCATTCACGGTTAATATAATTCTCTGGTGCATTAATATTACGTAAGGCAAAGGCACGGCGGAAATGGATATCCTGGTTCAGGCGTTGCATGGCCTGACTGGATGGCTGTGCTGAATTCGGTGTAGAAGCCGTTAATTGGCCTAATCTATCTCGCGCCAGCAGGTTATGATAATCCTCACCGACCGCCAGTTTTTTATAGATACTTTCTGCTGCCTGTTTTGAAGCGCGATCTGTGCGCTGTTCACTGGCACGTGCCAGCCAGTATTGCCAGCGGTCTTCCTGTTTCTGGTTCACACTCATTGCATCAATGGCACGAATCAGACTTTCCCAGGCACTAAAACGAATCGCCTGACGGGCATAAATTTCGGCTTCTTCTGGACTAAATGGCAAACCATAGCTGGCATCCAGATAGTTCAGCACTTCACGGTTAAAATTATTTTTCATTACCGTAGTGCCGCCAATATAACCAACAGTTCTGAATAGTGTTTTTTGTACTTGTACCGGCGTACCTTCAGCAGTACGTTTTACAATGGACATTGCTGAATCGAGATCACTGTCTGCCAGACGCCCCAACGCATAAATCAGATAGGNNAGAGACAGGTTAAGCCCTAAACCTTGTGCAGTGGCAATTGCCTGTCCAGACTGACCAGCACGTAATTGCACCCACAAACGCTGCTGGCGGTCTTCATTGGTCATTAGAGGACTGGATAGCATCATTCGTCCTAAGCCCGTACAAGACTCAGGTTGAGAGTTTGTGGTCAGCCAGACATCCTTAAATTCAGCATAAACCAACTGATCGCCACTTTTAGCACGGACTTGTGCAACTGCACAGGCTTCAGCCGGATCGGCATTGGTAACATATTGCAGTACAGGTTGTACAGTGGCAAAGTCAGCCATTTTGACTTTTTCTTCGACATAATCGGCTGCAAGTTTTTCTGCCATAGCCGATTGAGGATAGCGTTGGGCGAAACTGATAATTTGACTGGCAGGTTGGGAGCCAAGGTT
>NZ_DJBE01000077.1:0-3702 GCF_002429925.1 Acinetobacter sp. UBA5984 | reverse complement strand
TGTATTGTTCACTTATGTAACCTTATGATTAGACAATATTAATTTTCAGACACTTTTTGTCCATAAATCAATATTTTCCCAGCCGCATTTTAGGCTATAAGTTTAAGCGACTTTCCTGCTAAAATATGCGCCTTTAAAGATTTCAGAACGTGAATTGAATTTTTATTTACCCGTTTGTCTATGCAAGCGGATTATTCGTTCACTCTTTCGACGTATTACCTTGTAGGAGCCTACATGACGGTTCAAACCTTCATTCCGAATAGTGCCCCAGCTGCCTCAGAAAACACTGTTACCCAGCCAGCGCACACCCCAGCCATCGATGATTCAGTTAAAAAACTGTATATCGAAACGCAAGGGTGTCAGATGAATGAGTATGACAGTCACCGTATGGCAGATCTGCTGGGCGACTCCCATGGCTATGTGCTGACCACTGATCCTAAAGAAGCCGATATTCTGCTGATGAATACCTGCTCGATCCGTGAAAAGGCACAAGAAAAAGTATTCTCAGAATTGGGCCGCTGGCGCAAGCTGAAAGAAAAAAATCCGGATCTGATTATTGGTGTCGGCGGATGTGTGGCTTCTCAGGAAGGTGACAATATCCAGAAACGTGCCAATTATGTAGACATGATTTTTGGTCCGCAAACCCTGCACCGTTTACCGCAAATGCTGGACCAGCATTTTGAGCAGGTCGAAAAACCGAAAAAAGAAAAAATCAAGCTGGTAGATATTTCGTTCCCGGACATCGAAAAATTTGACTTCCTGCCTGAACCACGTGTTGAAGGTTATAAAGCCTTTGTTTCGATCATGGAAGGCTGTTCAAAATACTGTTCTTTCTGTGTAGTTCCATATACACGTGGCGAAGAAGTGTCTCGTCCACTGGATGACGTTCTGGCAGAAATTGCTGGCTTGGCAGAAAAAGGCGTGCGTGAGATTTCGCTCCTCGGTCAAAACGTAAATGGTTATCGCGGTGAAACCTTCGACGGTAAAATCTGTACTTTTGCCGATCTGTTACGCTTGGTTGCAGAAATTCCGGGTATTGGTCGTATTCGTTATACCACTTCGCATCCACTGGAATTCAACGATGATCTGATCCAGTGCTATCGTGACCTGCCACAAATGGTGTCACATCTGCATTTACCAGTACAAAGCGGTTCCAATGATGTCTTACAGGCGATGAAACGTAACCACACCATTGATGTGTATATCGAGAAAATCGAGAAACTACGTAAAGTTCGCCCAGACATGCATTTATCTTCAGACTTTATTATCGGCTTCCCAGGCGAAACCGATGAGAACTTCGAAGAAACCTATCAATTTATTCAAAATCTGGATTTCGACCATTCTTATAGTTTTGTTTATTCCAAACGTCCGGGCACCCCTGCCGCAGAGCTGGAAGATACGACACCTGAACAGGTGAAAAAAGAACGCTTAGCCAAAGTTCAGGACTGGATTAAACAGTCCAGTATTCGTAAAACAGATGCCATGCTCGGTACAGTTCAACGTGTACTGGTTGAGAAAGTTTCTGATAAAGATCCGAACGTTCTGGTCGGTACAGCAGACAACACCCGTTATGTCACCTTTATTGGCGATGCATCGTGGGTAGGGCGTTTTGCAGAGATCGAAATTACCGAAATTAAAACTTTAAATTTAGTTTACGGTGAGCTCTTGAATCTTGAGCCTGACGTGGCGTAATGTAGAGCATATAACGTACACTTTTAAAAGGAACACTCTTGACTGCAACGATTCGACGTACAGTAGCTTTTCCTGGAATTTCGATGGACCGTTTACAAGCCGTCTTAGGTGCCTATAACGGTCATTTGAAACAAATTGAACAACGTTTAGACGTCAAAATTTCCCACCGAGGTGAAAGTTTCTTTATCGATGGTGGAATCGATGCCGTTGAGAGAGCCGAAATGCTCTTGCAACGTCTTCATGAAGAATCTGAACACAGCCAGCAGATCAGTGCAGATACTTTGCATATGATGATTCAAGGTAGCCAGACCGATCGTGAACTCCAGGAGAACCTGGAAGAACAGGAATATACCGGTCTGGACAATGTCTGGCTGCAGACTCGCAAAGGCCGAATCAATCCGCGCGGTGCCAACCAGAAACGTTATGTACAGCGTATTCTGCAAAGTGATATTTCCTTTGGTATTGGCCCTGCGGGTACCGGTAAAACTTATCTCGCTGTTGCGGCTGCTGTAGATATGCTGGAGCGTAATGAAATCCAGCGTATCTTACTGGTTCGTCCTGCAGTTGAAGCGGGTGAAAAACTTGGATTCCTGCCGGGGGATTTAACCCAGAAGATCGACCCGTATTTGCGTCCCCTTTATGATGCCCTGTATGAAATGCTCGGCTTTGAAAAAGTGGCCAAGCTGATCGAACGTCAGATTATTGAAGTTGCACCGCTCGCCTATATGCGTGGTCGCACCCTGAATCATTCTTTTGTGATTCTGGATGAAGCCCAGAACACCACACCTGAACAGATGAAGATGTTCCTGACCCGTTTAGGTTTTGGTTCACGTGCAGTGATTACCGGTGATGTGACTCAGGTGGATTTACCACGTGGTCAGCAGTCTGGTCTGGCACATGCCTTACGTGTGATTGATAAAATCCCTGAGATTCATATTACCCGTTTCCATTCTCGTGATGTCGTGCGTCACCAGCTGGTTCAGAAAATTGTTGAAGCCTATGAAGGCTGGGACAGTGAACAGCAGCGTTTAGGCGCCGAGGCTCGTGCTGAGCGTAAAGCCCGTCAGGAAGCCTTGATAGCTGAGAATGATGCTGCGGCTGATGCACAGCATTAACGCTGCATTGTTATTTAATTTTTAAGGATTCACGTTGAAACTTAGTCTCTCCCTGCAACAGGACTTTCAGTCACCAGAATTGGTGCTGAAACGTGCCTATATTAAAAAAGTTGTAGAAACCACTTTGCGCCATATCGGCACCCAAAGTGATTGTGAAATTGGCATTGCCTGTGTCGATAATGATGAAAGTCATAAACTCAATCTGGAATATCGCGGCAAGGATAAACCGACCAATGTCCTGTCTTTTCCAAGTGAACTTCCAGATGAAATGGCACAGGTTCTGGATGCTTTCCCGATCGGTGATCTGGTGATTTGTATTCCAGTCGTATTACGTGAAGCCGCTGAACAGGACAAAGCTCCACTGATCCATTTCACCCATATGCTGGTACATGGCACTTTGCATCTGATGGGTTATGACCATGAAACTTCAGAGGAAGATGCTGAAGAAATGGAAGGCATTGAGATCGAGATTCTGGACAAACTGGGTATTGCTAATCCCTATCTGGAAAGAGATTAAAATTCAACAATTAAAAAGCGAGCCAAGGCTCGCTTTTTTCATTTTATTCACTTCATAATAAGCTCAATTTAAGAAATAAAATAAAAACCTTCATGAAATATGTCGTGATTTTCAAAGCGCAAATTAAAGAATTAGATCAGTATTATTTTGAAACAGCCCAGCGAATGAGAGAAAGAGCCCTTTCACAATTTCAGTGCCAGTATTTTGAAGTCTTAACCGAAGGTACTCAGGAAATTGCGCTTTCTTACTGGAACAGTCTTCATGATATTCGCGCCTGGTATGCAGATGCTGAACATCAGGCTGCTCAAGAGCTAGGGAAAAATAGCTGATATACATATTTCAGCGTGGAAGTCTGTGAAGTTTTACGGCGCTATGATG
>NZ_DJBE01000083.1:121356-170821 GCF_002429925.1 Acinetobacter sp. UBA5984 | reverse complement strand
TTACCACTTGGCGATACCCCTATTGAACCTTGAAATGACGTAAGGGCGATTCTTGCAGACTGTTCACCAGATAAGATTTACATGGTGCATTCTCAAGAATGTCGGTCACATTCATATCATCAGTCACTTCGATAAAAACACAAGCACCTGTACCTGTAAGCTTTGCAACACCGAATTGATCGAGATATTGCATCGCCTCATCGACTTCTGGATATAGGCTTCGTGCCACTGGCTCAAAGTTATTTCCGAAATCAGATGGCTTTATCTGATAGGCGCAAAATTTAGAGGGCTTCGTGTCTCTTGTCAACGTTTTTTGTGAAAAAAGCTGTTGAGTGCTGATAAAACAGTCAGGTTTTAACACAATGAACTGTTTTTGATCTAAGCCTATGAATGTTAAGTGTTCACCAATACCTTCAGCCCAGGCATTGCGACCATGAACAAAAATGGGCACATCCGCGCCCAGTTTGACACCGAGCTCTGCCAGTTGCTCGGAATTTAAGCCACAATACCATAACTGATTCAGCACAATCAGGGTTGTTGCGGCATTGGATGAGCCACCACCAAGACCTGCACCCATAGGAATATTTTTCTCCAGTCGAATGATCAGACCAGAAGGCGCTTTGGCATAAGGCTGCAAAATCTGCGCTGCACGATAGATGAGATTCTGTTCCAGATCGACTGAGGACAAACCTTCAATCTGGATCTGCTGATCATCTGTTTGCTCAAACTCTAGCCAGTCACACAAATCTATCAACTGAAAGATACTTTGCAGCTCGTGATAACCATTCGGACGGCGACCGGTGATATGGAGAAACAAATTCAGTTTTGCAGGTGAAGGAACACGAATCATCATAGGCTTGCATCAGACCAGTTAACGGTTTTGAATTACCATTGTAATACGGTTTTCACCCCCATTCTCAAGTGACTGCTTTAAAATCAAGCGGTTTGGAAAAGTTGCCTGCTGGTTATAACTGAGATCTACCGTCCAGCCTTGTTCAATAATCTGGCTGATACGCTGTGAGCTGTCTTTCTGGATCTGGGCAGATTGTGTCGCGGGACGTGCCTGTACCCAATCGACTAAATGGCTAATCGGAGCTTGCCAGCCGGTTGCACGTTGCAGTAATTCTTCTGCTGTTGCTGCCTTGATCAGGCCGGTTTTGGCACTATTCAAAGTTACCTGACCAGGAGTACCTGAAATCTGGGTTTTTCCGGCACCTAAAATACCAGTCAGTTCAATATCAAACTCTTCCTGCTGCTGAACCCAGGTAAAAAAGGCACTGCCGCTTTGCTGAGGTGTTCGTACCCCGATTTTACCTTGCAGCTGGAACTGGTTTTTAGCCTGTACCGATGGCGTGACAGGAGCTTTTTGCTGAACCATCTGCTGACAGCCACTCATGAGTAGGGCAGTAGAAGTAAGGAAACAGCAGCCTAAAGTACTTATGTTGCGCATAAAAGAATGGACTCGTTCAGGATTGTGGTGCTAACAATAGCGAATTAAGTTGGTTTAATTCTGGGTCATTTGGATGGTTTTGTTGTAATTGTTGTAACACTTGATGGAATTGTTGTAGATCGCCTTTCATATAAAGCGAACGTGCATAACGGACACCAATTTTCGCACTTGGATTTAGTTCATAGGCTTTAAGCAGCACCTGGGCAGCTGTGGCAAAGTCATTCTGCAGGTAACAGATGTAGCCATAGGTATCCAGAATAGAAGCCTGTTCTGGTGCGTATTCCAGTGCCTGTTCAGCATAGCGCCGTGCTTCATCCAGACGACGATTTTGACGAGCCAGCGTATAGGCATAAGCATTCAGATAGGTTGGACTATTCGGCTCGATTTTAAGCAGGGTTTTTAACAGCTGATCCAGTTGATCACGATCTTCATGTGGATCTAACAATAAGACTTGAGCATAGACCAGTTCCGGATCATCCGGCAGGTTTTTGCTGGCTTCTTCCAGAATCCGGATCGCTGCGTTCTTATTATTCATGCGTTTCAAAATATCCGCCTGAGCCAGATACAGGAAACTGGCATGTTGCGGATAATTGACCCGTTCCTGAGTCAGAAAGCGCAGCGCATCATGCAGTTTATCCTGCTCGGCAAAGATAGCAATGATATTGCGTCGTGAGACCGTATACAGGCTGCCATCCACCAGGCGGTAATAAGCCTTGGCAGTTTCATAATGTTGTTTGCGTTCTGCATTGACCGCCAGATAGTAATAGGCTTCATTCTGGTACTGAGCCGAATAACGGAGCTCAACCAGATATTTTTCGGCCCGTTCATATTGCTGCAGGTCAATACTGGTTAAGCCGGCAATAAACAACGCTTCTTCGTGTTGTGGTGATTTTTTCAGGATCGCTTCTAGTTTTTGTAAGGCCTTTTCAGCTTCATTCAGCTTGATCAGGTATTTAACCTCAGCCAGACGAATATCCATGTTGTTGCGATGTTTGCGACTGGCTTTCTCGTACCATTTTAAAGTTTCCGCATCATCACCCAATGCCGCCAACAGATTGGCTTTCATCAGGATATAGCCAGTCGACTTTGGACGTTTTTTTAAGGCGCGGTTGATGGTATTGAGAGCCTGTTCTAGCTGACCTTTTTGTGCTTCCAGACCGGCGACCAGCACCAGAATCGAAGGATTGTCTTTGGCTTTGCTAGTACTTAGAGCCTGAATTAAATATTCACGGTCATCTGGCTCATCCGGGGCAATCCCGGCCAGAATTTCTTCCAGATCGGCGTTATCATCAATTTTCAGGATCTTCTCTAGCGTTTCTGCCGCCAGTTCGTACTCATGCGCTTTTAAAGCAATATGTGCCAGATAGAATAATGCCGGAACATCTTGCGGTTCTTGGACGACCCAGTGGGTAGAAATATCCAGCGCTGCATTCAGGTCTTCATGTTCGAGGGCGATATTGAGTGCGCGCTGTTTAACCGCGGTGGAATTGCTTTTAATGGCCAGCACAGTATAGTTGTGTAAAGCGTTTGGAATATCGCGATAGGCGAGTGCGAACTCGGCTATCATACTTTGTTTTATCGCATCATAATTTTGATTTGCATGGTAAACTGCTTCTGCTGCATAAAGATGAGCAGTTGAAGCCATGCTAACCACCAGCAAGAATGTGGTAGAATATTGCTTAATGGTAGGGCCGTTTATACGGCTAGTTGTTAGACGCAATTTTTCTTTATCCAAGTAATGCTTTTTATGACACCGATGTTGCACAATAGCATAAATTTAGTGAAATGATGACCTGATATGTCTTTCTTTGCATTGGGTGTCAACCATCAAACTGCCTCTGTAGAGCTGCGCGAAAAGATTGCTTTTAACCCTGAAAAGTTAAGCATTTTACTTGCCGAGCAAAGCCAGCACCCTGTACTGAATGATATGGTGGTGGTGTCTACATGTAACCGGACCGAAGTTTACGCTATGTCGGACAATGTCGACATGGTGCTGAACTGGCTCGCCCAGACCAATAGTATTGATCCCAAGCAATTGCAGAATCACGTTTATCGCTATGAGAATGCGCAAGCCGTCACTCATCTGATGCGTGTCGCCAGTGGTCTCGACTCCCTGATGCTTGGTGAACCGCAGATTCTGGGACAGGTCAAGACTGCACTTTCCCTTGCCAAAGAATCCAAGACCGTTTCGCAAAACCTGAATCGTATCTTTGAATATGCCTTTTATGCGGCCAAGCGTGTGCGCTCGGAAACAGCGGTCGGCAGTCATGCAGTATCAATGGGTTATGCAGTCGCACAATTAGCATTGCAAGTATTTAGCCGACCTGAGCAATTGACTGTGATGGTGGTAGCCGCCGGGGAAATGAACACTCTGGTGGCCAAACATCTGGCAGAAATGGGCGTTGGAAAAATCATTATCTGTAACCGGACTCGTGCTCGTGCAGAGAATCTGGCGCAGGAAATCGCGCATCGTGCAGATGTAGAAATTATTGATTTTGATCAGCTGGCAGCAAACCTGCATCGTGCAGATGTGATTTCTAGTTGTACTGGTAGTTTGCATCAAGTCATTCACTATCCGGATGTTAAAGCCGCTTTAAAGAAGCGCCGTTACCAGCAAATGCTGTTGGTCGATCTGGCTGTCCCACGTGATATTGATCCAAAAGTTGAAAAGCTGGATGGAGTTTATCTCTACGGCGTAGACGATCTGCAAAGCGTGATCGATGAAAACCTGGCGCAGCGTCGTCAGGCAGCGGTCGAAGCGGAAGTCATGGTTAATCAACTGGCGACCGAGTTGATCACCCAGCAGAAGCTGCGTAAGGCGGGTAGTACGATTCATGCTTATCGGGATTATGGGGAAAGCCTGTGTCAGGAAGAACTGGCAACTGCTATGCAACGTATTGCCAAAGGTGAAAGTGCTGAAACAGTATTGGCCGAATTTTCGCATCGTTTGACCCGAAAACTTCTGCATCCCACCTCAATCATGCTGCGTGAAGCTGCCAAAGCTGAAGATCCAAGCTATTTTGAAATGCTACAGAACAGTTTACAGGACGTGGTACAGCATCGCCGTAAGGTTAAACATTAAGATGATCTTGAGTTAACTTCCCGATATTTAAAAGGCGTTTAAAATAAACGCCTTTTTTATTTCTTGGTTTTTAATCTTCGAGCAAGGTCATGGAACGTTTTTTATCAATTTCATAAATCCGCATCTTGAGATTTTTCATCTCCGCAATACTACTAAACTTTTTCGATTTTAATTTGTGTTGTAGACACTGATATTGCAGCTTGATCGAGAAGTCTGCCGCCAGTTTGTCTGCCTGCTCGGGAGAAGAGGTGTAATCGCTGACATTGGCGTGTTGCAAGATATGCTGTAACTCATGATGATGTGCAGCACAGGCACCGAGTACATAATAGGTCGACAGTTCCGGATCATCCGGCAATTCATCGAAAATCACATTAAATATATTCAGGATCTTGAATAGCAATTGATCTTCACTGACTAATGCGCGTAATGGTTCAAAATGGATATACAGATATGGATGATTCAACAGAATCGCAATGACATATTCTTCGGCATCAATTTTAGTACTGAAGCTTAGAGATGCATCATTATTGACTTTGGGTTGCCATTTGCGGCTAAAACCGAGTTTTTCCCGAAAGAACTGTTGCAGCAGATAACGAAATGAGCCAGCTTTGGGTAACAATTCGGTTAGCTGACGTAGTTCTCCCATCACCTGACTTTTACCTTCAGGCGTTGCAATATCGTGATTTTGGGTGAGATGGGCAAAGACAAAGTCAGAGAGCAACGGTGCCTGATCCAGCAGACGTCGGAAATTTTCAATGCCTTCACGACGGATTAGGGAGTCTGGATCATGATCATTCGGCAGGATAAAGAATTTTAACTCACGTCCATCGTTCAGTAAGGGTAGAGCAATTTCTAAAGTACGGCGTGCCGCTTTTTGTCCAGCCGCATCACCATCAAAAGCAATGGTAATCCGGTGATTCTGCTTGAATAGAATATTTAGGTGATCAGTATTACTTGCTGTTCCCAAGGTGGCCACTGCACCATGAATGCCGTATTGCTGCAAGGCAATGACATCCATATAGCCTTCCACCATCAGCCAGTCTTGAGCTTTCTGCTTGCGACCTTCATACAGGCCATACAATAACTGGTTTTTATGGAAAACTTCTGAATCGGGTGAGTTGATGTATTTCGGTTTGATCTCGTCATTCAGTGCACGACCACCAAAACCAACCACGCGACCTTTGCTATCACGAATCGGGAAGATGACCCGATCACGGAGCAGGTCAAAATCCCGGCCACTATCGCTAGTACGAATCAGGCCTAAAAGTTTGAGACCTTCAATATCCTGCGGAAAGGCTTTTTCCAGATGTTGCCAGTCTTCCGGTGCATACCCGAGTCGCCAGTAGGCAATCGTTTCTGCGGTCAGACCACGCTGTTTAAAATACTGCTGGGCACTTGGACTATTGGGTAATTGGCGCTCATAAAACTGCGCGATATTCTCCAGCAGGTCGTATAAGTTGCCATCTGCTTGTGCATCTGCTGCAGGCATTTGCTCAAAAGCAGCAAAAGGGTCATCTGTATAAAATTCAGCTTCAGGTGCCTGAATTTCAGCAAATGGATCAAAATAAGCAGACTGTTCAGGCGTCGGATTTGTAGATGTATCCGCAGTTTTTGCTGGTGGTGCTGCAACCGGTTTCGGTTTGGCTTCGCGTTTGTATTTTAAGCGGTTGGAATCTTTATTATCTTTAGGCAGTTCAATTCCGGTCTGGCTAGACAGGTCTTTCATCACTTCAATGAAATTGCGGCTGCCAATATCCATTAAAAAGCGGATAGCATTACCATTGGCCTGACAGCCAAAGCAGTGGAAATACTGCTTGTCACGATAGACGTGAAAAGAAGGCGATTTTTCCTGATGGAAAGGGCAACAACCCGAATAGGTACGGCCAGTTTTTTTTAGTTTCACGTATTGACCAATCACATCGACAATATCGGTGCGATCGAGAATCTGATCAATCGTATGCTGAGGAATGGCCATGGTTTGCTAAGCTTCTCGTGCTGCGTTATTTAGGTGTTAAATCATTGAAAATTAAGAGTAGGATGATTCATCCAACACTATAAATGAATTAATTGGTATAACCTGTTTGCACAATTTGTTCAAGCATTGCTCAGAAAATGCAAAAGGGCAAGTATGATAACTTGCCCTTTGCAAAAATGCACCTGTAACAGTTGGCTTATTCAGCAGTCGGTTCAGGTAGCTCAGTTTCATTAGTTTTAGGACGATCGAGTAGGCCAAACGTCATACGATTGGTCAGACTGCGTTTTTCTGCCTGGGCTTCAGACGACTGGCTAGACGTATCGGTCACGGTTTTGGCTTCTTTACCGAAAATACCCAAAGTTGCACGGTTGAAGAAGCTGCCTTCACTACGTGCTGCACGCAGGTTCACAGTACCATCAGCATTCACCAGACCTGGATAGTTTAGTTTCAGTACTTCGATATATTGCTGTGCTGTGGCTTTGTCACCTAGCTTGTCATAGCCGTAAGCAACGGTTGCCAGCGCTTCTGGAATCTGTGGCGTTTGTGGATAGTGTTCAATCACCCATAAGCCACGTTCAACAGCAGCCAGATATGCTTTACGCTTAATATTGAAACGGGCTGCATTCATTTCGCTTTCTGCCAGTTCCTGACCGATAAACTTCATGCGCTGTGCAGCGTCTACAGCATAGGTACTTGATGGATAGCGGCGAATGAAATCGACAAAATTCTGGTAAGCCACTTTCAGGTAGCTGACATCACGGTGTGACTGTTTTAGTGAGGTATAACGCAGCAGGCCATTATAGTTCTGCTCCATATTCGCTACACCACGAACATAGTAGGCATAGTCGACATTTGGATGTTGTGGATTCAGACGGATAAAGCGTTCTGCCAGTGCAACTGCACCTTCATAATCTTTTTGCTGGAATTTGACATATAGCAGTTCCAGTTGCGCCTGCGGTGCATACTGGCTGGTTGGATAATAGGTTTCCAGTGCTTCGAGCTGTTTTGCTGCATCAGTATATTGTTTGCGATCTAGCGCGTTCTGTGCTTTTTGGATATAAACCTGTTCGCTAGATTCTGGACCTTTGTCCACGACTTCTTTTTTTGGATTACTGCTACAGCCTACCATTGCCGATGCAATGCCTAACGTCACAGCAAGCATTGTCATTTTATAATGTGGTAGCGACATAAAAATTCCTCTGTTAATACGGGCAATGAGCTACAATTGCACTATTAAACCACTTTTGTCTGAATGAGCAAATGAGTCAAGCACAATCTTCCAATTCTAATATCCCTGATACTGATTTCAATTTACTTGAAGATTCTGAGGATGCAGATAACCATACTTCAGACGCAACTGCAACACGTTTATCGTTGCAATTTCAATTGGATGAAAGTTATATCGGGCAACGTATCGACCAGATTGCGGCCATGGTCTGGAGCGATTTTTCTCGAGAAAAGCTCAAGCAATGGATCAAAGACGGCAATTTATTAGTGAATGGTCAACCAGTTAAGCCAAAATTTAAAAGTGACGGTTTTGAAACCCTGACTTTAAACGTTGAACTGGAGGCACAAACCCGTAGTCTGCCTGAAGATATTCCACTGGATATCGTCTATGAAGATGATGACATTATTGTCATTAACAAACCAGTGGGCATGGTGGTGCATCCGGGTGCAGGTAATATGACTGGTACACTGGTTAATGCTTTGCTGCATCATTATCCGAAATCTTCTGAACTGGCGCGTGCAGGTTTAGTGCACCGGATCGATAAAGACACCAGTGGTCTATTGGTGGTTGCAAAAAATCTGGAAGCGCAGTTTGCGCTTAGTAAGCAGCTTGAGAAAAAGACCGTTTACCGTGTGTATGACCTGATCGTCTACGGCAACATCATTGCCGGCGGTACCATTGATGAACCAATCAAACGCCATCCGGTCGATCGGGTGAAAATGGCAGTCCTGCCAGGCGGTAAAGAAGCAGTTACACACTACAATGTGAAAGAACGCTTTCAACATTTCACCCGTATTCAGGCACGTCTAGAAACCGGTCGTACGCACCAGATTCGTGTGCACTTTAGCTACCTGGGCTATGGTCTGGTGGGTGATCAGGTCTATATGCCACGTGTACGTATGCCAGCGGGTGCTTCGCAATTGCTAGATGACACCTTGCGCGGTTTTAAACGTCAGGCATTGCATGCAGCTACTCTAGGTCTGAAACATCCACGTACCAAAGAAGAAATGACCTTTAATGCGCCATGGCCAGAAGACTTCGCCAATCTGGTTGAAGTGCTGCGTAGCGAAAACAAAGCCTATTAATTTTCATTCTATTAGCAGTCATTAAAAGGGAAGCGACATGCAATTTGTACAAGGTTTGCCTCAAGGCGTTTATGTGGGTCAGACCCGTGTTCATCATGAACAGGTACAGCCTTCAGCCCAGCCAGAACTGGCCGGCTTTAACCTGGCTTTGCATGTCAAGGACGATCCGGTGCGAGTGCAGAAGCACCGCATCCAGCTGTTGAAAGACTTCGAGCCTTTTGGTGTGGACAAAATTACCTGGATGACACAGACGCATAGCACCATTTGTCATACCATCAATGAGCAGATGCTTTTCGAGGCATTGGTCGGCGATGGTCTGGTCACACAGCGCAAGGCCCATGCCTTGATGATGATGACGGCAGACTGCTTGCCAGTGATGCTGGGTAATACGGAAGGCACTGAAGTGGCTAATCTGCATGCGGGTTGGCGTGGGCTGGCAGGCGGTATCGTTGAAAATACTATTGCCGCGATGCAAACCAAGCCTACCTGGGCGTGGCTTGGTGCAGCGATTAGCCAGCCTTGTTTTGAAATTGGCACAGAAGTCAAAGAAGCTTTCTGTTCCAAATATCCTGAACTGGACAGTGCATTTCAGGCAGGGGAACAGGCCGGAAAATACTATGCGGATCTGTATGCGATAGCGCGTTACATCTTGCAGCAGCAGGGTGTTGAGACTGTTTTAGGTGGCGATCAGTGTTCATATCGTCAGGCGGATGAATACTTTTCTTATCGCCGTGAAGCCAAAACCGGACGCATGGCAACATTCGTGTTTATGGCATGAAAATGTTAAACTTGATTGAAATTCTTGGTTTTTGATTGTTATGTCCCTATCTTCCCAATCTGTTGCGATTGTTTATCACAGTCCTTATGGACACACGGCTAAAGTGGCAAATTTTATTGCTGATGGTGCACGGGAAACCGGTGTTCAGGTGCATATGATGAATGTCGAACATATAGACTGGGAGGTGCTGGACGCTGCCGATGCGATTATTTTTGGCTGTCCAACTTATATGGGCAGTCTGACTTCTGCCATGAAGTTATTTATGGAGCAGTCGTCCAAGCGCTGGCTGGCACGTAGCTGGCAAGGCAAGCTGGCAGCAGCCTTCACCAATGGTGGTGGCTTAAGTGGGGACAAGCTGGCTGTCTTGCAGCAGATTAATCTGTTTGCGATGCAACATGGCATGTTGTGGTCAGGTCTACCGTTAATGCCGACAGGTCGTTCCACTACAGATCTGAATCGCATGTCGAGCTTTCTGGGCCTCATGACCCAATCTGACAATGCACCTGTTGAAGTGACACCACCGGAAGGAGATTTACAAACCGCGATCTGGTTTGGTGAATATATTGCCTTGACACTGGCCCGTCTGAACCTGAAAGTCTAATTCGATCCGTAAAAAAAACCTCCATTCATTGGAGGTTTTTTATTGCTGGCATTATTTATGGAAAATACGCGCTTTATCACGTTGCCAGTCACGGTCTTTTTCAGATGCACGTTTATCATGTAACTGTTTACCTTTTACCAACGCAATTTCCAGCTTGGCATGCGGGCCTTTCCAGTAACAGGCCAGTGGTACACAGGAATAACCTTTCTGGTTGATCGCACCCATGAGTTTTTCAATTTCACGGCGTTTCAGCAGCAGTTTACGGGTACGCGTCGCTTCAGGGACAACATGGGTAGATGCACTCAGTAAAGGCTGAATCTGTGCGCCGAACAGGAAGGCTTCACCATTTTTAAAGGTGATATAGCTCTCCACAATACTGATACGACCGGCACGCAGGGATTTTACTTCCCAGCCTTGCAAGGAAAGTCCAGCTTCAAATTTTTCTTCAATAAAATAATCGTGACGGGCACGTTTGTTCAGAGCAATCGTTCCGCCGTTATTTTTTTTAACTACAGTTGCTTTCGCCATAATCAGACACTTCCAAAGTTACAGCTATTGTACCGTAACTTTTATTGAGTTGAAGTGTTTAAATTGATGGAGTTTCTTCACTAAAAAATGAAGATTTTGTTAAAATGGAAACTTACACAATAAACAGAGTACAAATGGATGACTAAAACTCGTGTAATTTATCCGGGAACTTTTGATCCGATCACCAATGGCCACATTGATTTGGTGACCCGCGCAGCAAAGATGTTTGATGAAGTTGTAGTTGCGATTGCAATCGGACATCACAAAAACCCGGTATTTAGTCTGGAAGAACGAGTTGAACTGGCCCAAACGTCATTAAGCCATTTGAACAATGTTGAATTTGTAGGATTTGATGGCCTGCTGGTGAACTTCTTCCGCGAGCAGAATGCTACCGCGGTATTGCGTGGTTTACGTGCAGTGTCCGATTTTGAGTATGAATTTCAGTTGGCCAATATGAACCGTCAGCTGGATTCACATTTTGAAGCGGTATTTTTAACCCCTTCAGAACAGTATTCCTTTATTTCATCCACTCTGGTGCGTGAAATTGCCCGCTTGAGAGGGGATGTAACCAAGTTTGTTCCGCCAAACGTGGTTGCTGCCTTCGAGCGTAAACTTCAACAAGGTTGGTAGCGTGTCTTTATATATCACCGATGAATGCATCAACTGTGATGTCTGTGAACCTGTATGCCCGAATGAGGCAATTTATATGGGGGAGCTCATTTACGAGATCAATCCTGATCTGTGTACCGAGTGCGTCGGACATCATGATAAACCGCAGTGTCAGTTATTCTGTCCTGTAGACTGTATCCCGCTTGATCCAAACCATGCAGAGACGCAGGAACAGCTTCAAGCCAAGTATGAAAAACTGACTGCTCAAAAAACATCAAGCAATTAGTTGCCAGATTTGATACTATGCGGCTCGAAGTGAGCCAGACGATCGCTGCTGTGGAGATCTCCGTGATTGAAGCAGGGGAGGAAAGTCCGGGCTTCATAGGGCAAGGTGCCAGGTAACGCCTGGGCGGCGTGAGCCGACGGAAAGTGCAGCAGAGAGTAGACCGCCTTCATTATGGTGCTGAGCAATCGGAATCGGAGGTAAGGGTGAAAGGGTGCGGTAAGAGCGCACCGCATGACTGGTAACAGTTCATGGCATGGTAAACCCCACCGGAAGCAAGACCAAATAGGGATCCTTTAGGCATGGCCCATGCTGGATCCGGGTAGGTCGCTTGAGCGTATGAGTGATTGTACGCCTAGAGGAATGATCGTTCTCGACAGAACCCGGCTTATCGGCTCACTTCACCAAATTTTGATCAATCAGTGCATTATGGGGTTGACGTTTTTTTTAGAAAAACTCATAATGCGCGCACAGTTTAAGGCTATGTAGCTCAGTTGGTTAGAGCACCGCACTCATAATGCGGGGGTCACAAGTTCAAGTCTCGTCATAGCCACCATATTCAAAAAAACCCACTCCGATTGAGTGGGTTTTTTTATGCCTTTAAAAATTAAAATGATAAGATGAGTGGAAAATAAGTAACTGAATTTTAAAAATAATGAATCAAAATTTTATTAAGTGGATTAAAGAAAATATTGGAAGTTGTTTGTCATGGGCAATAACTTTTGGTTGGTTAATCTTTATCTATTTTAAAATTCATAATGGTTTGCTGCCTAAAGATCTAAATGAGTTTGGAAATTTTATAGCAGGTGCTTTTGCGCCACTTGCATTTTTTGGTTGGTAAGGGGGTTTTATCAGCAAGGCGAGGGCTTAAAGCAAAATTCTGAAGCTTTGAAGATGCAAGCGATTGAATTACAGAAAACTAGTGTTGCACTAAACTTACAGATAGAAGAAATGCAAAAAACAGTTGAACAGCAAAAATTATTAGCAGAATATCAACGTCTTGAAATTGAGGATAAACATCAGTCAATAAATCCAATTCTTACAATAACTTTTACTGTGCAAGAACAATCACATAAATACTACTTAGACTTTAGAGTTAATAATGTTACAGATAATCCAGCTAAAAATTTAACATTATTTCCTGATTTAGAAAACAATATTAATTATTCATCAATAATCAAATCTTACTTTGAAAAAAAATATATGCACATTACTGATGAATTGAGTGAGACTGAGGAGGAATTATTTGATCAAGGTGCTGTATGTGTTAGAAATATACTTCTAACCTATGAAAATATATATTCAAGAAAGTTTAGTGAAAAATTTAAAATTACTTTCCGTAAGGATGTAGACTCAAAGATATTGACAGAGGTTTGTATTGTTGAGTAAATTATTTTCTTAAACTTTATTTATGAATTTTATCAATAATTCAACATCATTCGTCTGCAATTGTTCACGCATCTTTAAAAACTGCTTTTCATCTAAGTCATAGAGCTTAAGTGAAAGCAGTTTTTCTATATCTTCTTCAGGGAAACGATATTTAATAATTTTCGCAGGTACGCCACCGACAACAGCATAAGGTGGCACATCTTTCGTTACTACAGCACCTGTTGCCACCACAGCACCTTCGCCAAGCGTTACACCTTGCATGATCATGGCACGAGAGCCAATCCAGCAACCATCACCAATAACAGTATCACCCGCAGGCACAAAACTGCGTGTATCGAATGGAAACGCAGAAATCCAGTCGGTACGGTGTAACTGGTTGCCACCCATCATAATCACGCATTCTGCACCAAAGCAGACAAAATTACCGATATAAAGCTGGTCAATCGGTTTCTCTGGTGTGGCTGGCTTGTCATGCAGATAACGCACCACACAACGCTCAAAACCTTGATCCCAATAGGCTGAGTAATAACTGTAATTGCCCTTAATATGAATATTTGGATTCTTCACCGTTTTTGATATGAACTCAAATTCACACCAGTGATTCACAGGAGAATTAATTAACTTTTCAGCCATAAGGGGGATACAAAAAATAGTGAATAAGAAATTATACCTAATCGGCGTTTAAACTTGCTGAATAATATCTAAAAGACGCTCAAGCGACTGCGAATAACGCAAATGATTAGACTGGTGTGGATGCTGTAGGAATACGAGCAATCACTTTAATTTCAAAATCAAAACCTGCTAACCACGTGACACCTACTGCTGTCCAGTTAGGATAAGGCTTCTCTGTAAATATCCGACTTTTCACTTTCATGATGCTTTCGAACTGCCGTTCCAGATCAGTATGAAAAGTTGTGACATCGACAATATCATCGAAAGTACAGCCAGCTGCAGCCAATGTAGCAGCCAAGTTTTCAAAGGCTCGTTTTACCTGTTTCTCAAAGTTAGGTTCAGGACTACCATCTTCACGGCTACCAACCTGACCGGATACAAATAATAAATCTTCTGATTTGATGGCAGCAGAATAACCATGCTGTTCATACAGGGCATGGCGATCTTGGGGAAATATTGCAGTTCTAGTCATGATAATCCTCGCTCAATTTTAATTTATACGTATTTTAGGAAGCAATTCAAATCTTCACATACGCCTCGTATGTTAAAATAATTGACATACGAGGCGTATGTCAATTAAAATTTTTCACAATGCTGGTGGAAACAACATATGTCTGTACGTGAACAAAAAATGGCGGAAACCCGCAAAAAACTCATAGAAGTCGCACGATGTGCATTTGCTGAATACGGTTATGCGGATACTTCAATGGATAAGCTCACGGCAGAAGCAGGGCTGACCCGGGGTGCGCTATACCATCATTTTGGAGATAAAAAAGGCTTGTTTGCCGCCGTGGTCGATCAGATTGATTCAGAAATGGCTGAATATGCCGGGCAACATCTGGAGCAGCCTAATGATCTATGGGAAGGATTGATGCTTGAAGGGCGTACTTATATTGAAAATGCTTTGAATGCTGAGTTTCAACAGATTGTGCTACGTGATGGTCCGGCAGTATTAGGGGATCCCGCACATTGGCCAAGTCAAAGTAAATGCCTGCAGTCGACACGTGAATGTGTAGAACAGTTACTGGCTGAAGATAGATTGAAACCAGTTGATGCACTTGCTGCGGCAGTCTTGCTAAATGGTGCAGCAATGAATGCAGCACTATGGGTTGCTTCAAGTGAGGATCCTGCACAGGTCTTATCTCAGGCTTTACAGGCATTTGAAGCCTTGGCGTCTGGCTTCTTAAAATAAAGCCGATAGAAATTTCTAGACTCAATAAAAAAACCCCTCATCTGAGGGGTCTTACAGCCTAAAATATCTATTTAAAAATTAGATATATTCAACGCTTACGATTTCGTATTCAACTTCACCTTGTGGAGTTACGATTTTCACATCGTCGCCTTCGTTTTTACCCAGCAGGCCACGCGCAATCGGAGAGTTCACAGAGATCTTGTTAATCTTAAAGTCTGCTTCGTCATCGCCCACGATTTTGTAAGTTTTGCGCTCTTCAGTGTCCAGATTCTCAATAGTCACAGTGACACCAAAAACTACACGACCATTTTGCTCCAGTTCTTTAACATCAATCACCTGGCAAGCGCCCAGTTTACCTTCGATGTCCTGAATACGGCCTTCACAGAAACCTTGCTGCTCACGCGCAGCATGATATTCCGCGTTTTCTTTTAAATCCCCATGCTCACGTGCCTCTGCAATCGCTGCAGTAATACGTGGACGATCCACAGTTTTCAGTTGGTGTAATTCTTTCTCTAAGGCAAGTTTGCCTTCGGGAGTCATAGGATAACGTTGCATAGTTGTCCCTCAGTAATAAAAATGAAAGTCTATAAATGAAAAAAAGCCCGCCACCGAGAAGGTGACGGGACTTCTCAGTAACGAATTAACCTACTGTTAAATCTTGCAAACGATATACATCCATTGGCAATTTAATTGCTAAAGCTTGGCATACAGCATCAGCACCATTCAAGGTAGTTGTGTTATACACTTTACCTTGTAGCGCTGAACGACGGATCGAGAATGAATCTTCCTGCGCTTTTTTACCTTCAGTCGTATTGATTACAAGGTGGATTTCGCCGTTTTTAATACGGTCCACAATGTTTGGACGACCTTCAGTTACTTTGTTTACGCGTTCACATTCAAGACCAGCTTCGCTAATCACTTTAAATGTACCATCAGTTGCAAGAATCTTGAAGCCTAGGTCAATCAATTGTTTCGCAATGCCTGCTGCACGAGGTTTATCTGAGTCACGTACAGAAATAAATGCGTGTTTCACTTCACCTTCTGTCGGAAGACCAGGTAGACGTTCGTTCGCACCTAGAACAGCTTTATAAAATGCTTCACCGAATGTTTTACCAACTCCCATCACTTCGCCAGTCGATTTCATCTCAGGGCCAAGGATCGGATCAACACCAGGGAATTTGTTGAATGGGAACACTGCTTCTTTTACAGAGAAGTGTTCAGGGATAATCTCTGAAGTGAATCCTTGAGATTCTAGAGATTGACCCGCCATACAACGTGCAGCCACTTTCGCTAAAGATTCGCCGATACACTTAGAAACGAACGGCACAGTACGTGATGCACGTGGGTTCACTTCCAGGATGTAAACGTCTTTGCCTTTAACTGCAAACTGAACGTTCATCAAACCGATTACGCCAAGTTCTTTTGCCATTGCAATTGTCTGACGACGCATTTCGTCCTGAATCTCTTTAGACAAAGAATAAGGAGGAATCGAACATGCTGAGTCACCTGAGTGAATACCTGCTTGTTCAATGTGCTGCATGATGCCGCCAATTACTACGTCTTTACCGTCAGATACGCAGTCTACGTCAACTTCAATTGCATCATCCAGGAAGCGGTCAAGCAGAACAGGTGCTTCGTTTGATGCTTGAACCGCATCACGTAAGTAACGTTTGAGTTCTTCGTCGTTGTACACGATTTCCATCGCACGACCACCAAGGACGTAAGAAGGACGTACAACAAGTGGATAGCCTACTTTAGATGCTTCAGCCATACCTTCTTCAGCAGATTTTACGATGCTGTTATTTGGTTGACGAAGTTGCAGACGTTGAATCATTTGCTGGAAACGTTCACGGTCTTCTGCGCGGTCAATCGCATCAGGAGATGTACCAATGATTGGCGCACCCGCTTCTTCTAAAGCACGAGCCAGTTTCAAAGGTGTTTGACCACCGTACTGTACGATAATGCCTTTTGGCTTCTCGATACGTACGATTTCAAGAACGTCTTCAAGTGTAATTGGTTCGAAGTACAAACGGTCAGATGTGTCGTAATCCGTAGAAACAGTTTCAGGGTTACAGTTCACCATGATGGTTTCATAGCCGTCTTCACGCATTGCAAGGGCAGCGTGTACACAGCAGTAATCGAATTCGATCCCTTGACCGATACGGTTAGGGCCGCCACCAATCACAATGATCTTGTCGCGGTTAGACGGATTAGATTCACACTCTTCATCATAAGTTGAGTACATATAAGCAGTATCAGATTCGAATTCTGCAGCACATGTATCCACACGTTTGTAGACTGGAGTGACGCCCAGGTTCCAACGGTGTTTACGGAATTGTTTTTGTGAAATGCCCATCAAGTCCGCAATGCGAAGATCTGATAAGCCTTTACGTTTGAATGCACGGATGTTGTCTGCGTTCAAGTCGCCAAAACCTAAAGTTTTGATCTGGTTTTCAGTTTTGATGATGTCTTCGATTTGAATCAAGAACCAGCGGTCAATGTTCGTTGCAGCGAATACTTCGTCTAAAGTAAAGCCGTGACGGAATGCGTCGCCCACGTACCAAATACGCTCAGGACCTGGCACTTTAAGCTCTTGCAAGATTTTGTCGCGCGCGCCTTCAGCACCCACTTCAATTTTTTCGTCAAAACCAGAAGCGCCCACTTCAAGACCACGAAGCGCTTTTTGCATAGACTCCTGGAAGTTACGACCAATGGCCATCACTTCACCCACAGATTTCATCTGTGTTGTCAAAGTTGCATCAGCTTGTGGGAATTTTTCAAAGTTGAAACGAGGAATTTTGGTTACAACGTAGTCGATTGCAGGTTCGAATGATGCAGGTGTTGTACCGCCAGTGATGTCGTTTTTCAACTCATCAAGCGTATAACCCACAGCCAGTTTCGCTGCGATTTTCGCAATCGGGAAACCTGTTGCTTTAGATGCAAGAGCAGATGAACGAGAAACACGCGGGTTCATCTCGATCACAACCATACGGCCGTCTTTCGGGTTAATACCGAACTGAACGTTAGAACCACCTGTTTCTACACCAATTTCACGAAGTACAGCTAGAGAAGCGTTACGTAGTAACTGGAATTCTTTATCTGTAAGCGTTTGCGCAGGCGCAACAGTGATCGAGTCACCTGTGTGCACGCCCATTGGGTCGAAGTTTTCAATGGTACATACAATGATACAGTTGTCGTTTTTGTCACGAACAACTTCCATTTCGTATTCTTTCCAGCCAATCAATGATTCATCGATCAATAACTGGTGAGTAGGAGAGAGGTCGAAACCGCGTTCACAGATTTCCAGGAATTCTTCACGGTTGTAAGCAATACCACCGCCTGAACCACCCATAGTGAATGATGGACGGATAATCACAGGGAAGCCGAAGCGCGCTTGAATCTCAAGTGCTTCTTCCATAGATTCAGCAATAGCCGCTTTTGGACACTCGAGACCAATTTTACGCATTGCTTCGTCAAACAGTTTACGGTCTTCTGCTTTTTCGATCGCTTCTTTGGTCGCGCCGATCAGCTCAACGTTGTATTTTTCAAGAATACCGTTGGCATCCAGTGCAAGGGCACAGTTCAGTGCAGTCTGGCCACCCATCGTTGGAAGGACAGCATCTGGACGTTCTTTTTCAATGATTGCTGCAACAGTCTGCCAGGTAATCGGTTCGATATACGTCGCATCTGCCATTGCAGGGTCGGTCATAATGGTGGCTGGGTTAGAGTTCACCAGAATAACGCGGTAGCCTTCTTCACGAAGCGCTTTACATGCTTGAGCACCTGAGTAGTCAAACTCACATGCTTGACCGATGACGATCGGACCAGCACCAATGATCAAGATGCTTTTAATGTCAGTACGTTTAGCCATGATGCTTCCTTAGTTACTTCTTAGATGCTTCGATAAGTTCGATGAAATGATCGAACAATGGTGCGCAGTCATGTGGACCAGGGCTTGCTTCAGGGTGACCCTGGAAGCTGAACGCAGGTTTGTCTGTACGATGGATACCTTGGTTTGTACCATCAAACAGTGAGCGATGAGTCACACGCAATACCGCAGGCAAGGTGCTTTCATCCACTGCGAAGCCGTGGTTTTGAGAAGTAATCATCACTGTACCAGTTTCGATGTTCTGTACAGGATGGTTAGCGCCATGGTGACCGTGCGGCATTTTTACCGTTTTAGCACCCGATGCAAGAGCAAGAATCTGGTGACCCAAGCAGATACCAAATACTGGAATTTCAGTTGTTTCAACAATTGTTTTTACAGCTTCAATTGCGTAGTCACATGCAGCTGGATCGCCAGGACCATTTGACAGGAATACGCCATCTGGATTTAACGCAAGTACTTTTTCAGCAGGAGTTTGTGCAGGCACCACAGTCAATTTACAGCCGCGGTCTGCGAGCATACGCAAGATGTTGGTTTTGACACCGTAGTCGTATGCAACCACATGGAATTTAAGTTCAGGTTGAGTAAAGCCTTTGCCAAGTGCCCATGAGCCTTCAGTCCATTCGAAACCGCTCGGATCACAGCATTCTTTCGCAAGGTCTAAACCACTTAAACCACCGAATGCACGTGCTTTTTCGACTGCTTCTTCTTCAGTGATGTTTTCACCCGCAAGGATACAACCGTTTTGTGCACCTTTATCACGCAAAATTCGAGTTAATCGTCGCGTGTCGATGTCAGCAATGGCAACTACATTGTGCTGTTTTAAATAATCACCAAGTGATTGATTCGCACGGAAGTTACTATGTAGTAAAGGAAGGTCGCGGATAATTAAACCGTTTGCCCATACTTTATGAATACGACCTGATTCAGCGTCTTCTTCGTTGCAACCTGTGTTACCGATATGTGGGTAAGTCAGCGTTACAAGCTGCTGTGCATAACTAGGATCAGTCAAAATTTCTTGATAGCCAGTCATGGCAGTGTTGAAAACGACTTCACCAGTCGTACAACCCGATGCGCCAATTGAAGTACCTTTAAAGATAGTTCCGTCGGCAAGGGCTAAAATTGCTGGGGTGCTCAAACCAAAGCTCCTGAAATTTAGGCTGTAAAAAAGCGAGTAGACGAAAAAAAAGGAAGGTTAATTTTTAAACCTACCCTCCTATGTCTGCTCGCTTGAACTTAACACGGCATTATACGCAGAACCACCCCCCAAGTCCAATAGCTTTGCAGCAAAAGTATGAGATAAATGGCTTGCTTTTTGCTTGAAAGTCTGTTTTACGAACAACGTAAAAAAATGTAAGCAATTAAGAATTGTCTAACAAATCAAATCTTAATTTTTATCAAAACTACTAATATGGATGAGTCGTAATATAATTATAGGAATAAGACACATGACTACAGCAGCGAAATCTTCCCAATCCAAGAAAAAGATCAATACCGTGGTTTCAGAAACGACTGAACAGCTTGAAAAAGTAGCAGCTGAGGCCAAAGAACAGGTGGTAGAAACTATCGAAGAAAGCAAAGAGAAACTTGAAGTCGAAGCGAAACAGCTGGGTGATACTGTGCAGGAACAGTTACGCCAGTTAAAACAGGATCTGTTACAACGGATCGATACTCTGAAAGAGCAGTTTTTTGGTTCGCAAAAAGAACTGACTGAATTAACCAGTTTTATCAAAACCGAATTTACCGCAGTGATTGAAGACTTATCCAATATGGGTAAAGAACTGAAAGAAGATGTCAGCCAGATCTCGACCAAACATAAAGAGCATCTGACTGGTACATTCAAGCGCTCAAAAGACAGCACCATTGAAGTCCTGAAAAAGGTCAAACCCATGGTAAAAGCTGAAAGTTCAGAAAAAAGCCTTGAGCTGAAGAGTTAAGGGAATACGCTGACTAAAATTGCATGAAAGGAGAACTAGATATGTTCTCCTTTGTCTTTTTGAGGCAAACGGACTCACAATAATAATGAAAGGGGGTCACGATGCAGCAGCATTATTTTGCAGGTGTACTTGGTTTACTGACGCTGATTATGATGCTTAATCTGGAAAGTTGGTTGATGCGTGCACTTTATCTGGGTGTGATGATGTTATGCTTGGGATTCTTTGGACTAACTTTTGGAACGATTATCCTGATCATCTTCACGTTAACTATAATTTTTTATGCCGCGGTAAAATCAGTGCAGGACAATTACCGCTTACATCACTAAAATGTCGAAAACAATTAAAACGAACTCTTAGTCTATCAGCTTAAATATCGTTTAAATTATTATTAAAGTAGCCAACCCTAAGTATAGAGAGCAGGCTAGTTGTATCAATTTAATTTTGACCTGAATCCATGTAATGAAAATACAGGTAAATATTTTCCTCAAGCTATAACAGCGAGCTTTGAACGGATGAGCCGGAAAAGCCCATAAAAAAACGTGAGACTTTAATGCTCACGTTTTTTAATATCTTTTTTATCCAGTAAATGCTTTTAATCTGCATTAAAAGACATGCAGCCAATCCCGTTTATTGTGGAAGTCTGCTTCTGGACTGCTGTGCTGCATTGCAAAGTATTGATCACCTTGTGAGGTTTTTAATACTGCTGTCAGACCAATAAACAGGTCTGCCCATTTAAGTTTGTGCTCAACCATAAACTCGGTCAGATCCAGACTGACATTAAGGCCATAATGGGTGCGTTTAAGCTGATTCAGTTCGATATCGTATGCAGCAGGTGGCGGCATATCTTCCGGATAGCGATATTCCTCAAACTGATAGGCTTGCCAGGCCTGAGAAGGGGAGAGATTGATTTCGCGATAATAATCTTCACCCTGAACCCCGATAAAGATTTCAAAGCAGGTCTGTTCCCACAAAAAATCACGACGGGGATGTGCAGTAACCATTTCTGGCCACAGCACGTACTGGTTGGGATCGCGCAACCAAAATCCGACATTCAAGCTGCATGGATTTTGCTGTTCGATGGCACCGACCAATGAGATTGCCTGAAAACGGCGATCAAATGCGCTGAGTTCGTAACTGGCCATAAATCCTGTACTTAGTTAGAAAGATGGGCAAAACGGACAAGATTGGATAACTTCTGGTTTTGCTTTGGAGCTTTCTTGTAAAGCAGCGCAATTTTACCAATAGTTTGTACCACTTCAGCACCTGTAGTTTCTGAAAGTTCAGCAATGAGTGCTGCACGTGCTTCACGGTCTTCAGCCACCACTTTTACTTTAATGAGTTCGTGATCATTAAGGGCACGATTTAGCTCTTCAACTACAGATTCAGTTAAGCCTTTGTCACCAAGCATTACAACCGGGTTTAATGCATGTCCAATTTGACGTAAACGCTTACGTTCCTGAATAGATAAAGACGCCATGAGAGATAACCTAATTTTTAAAACGGCTTAGTATAGCAAAAGCGAAAAACAAACGCTGTAAATTCTCAGGAAATAATCACTTGTAAATAATCGCAAATCACACCGGAATACTCAGATTTAGATACACATGTATACTGCAAAAAATGTGTTTTTCACGTACAATGAATCATTAGAAGTTTTTTTTATTTAGAGAGTTATGGCAACACGCATTACCAACCAAAAGTTATCTAAAAGTAGTCGTGCGTGGATGAGAGAGCATCTTGATGACTTTTATGTGAAAAAAGCACAAAAAGAAGGTTATCGTGCCCGTGCTGCGTACAAGTTGCTAGAAATTCAGGAAAAATACGGCATTATCAAACCCGGCATGACTGTAGTGGACTTAGGTGCTGCCCCAGGAAGCTGGTCCCAGATTGCCGGAAAACTGGTCGGTGATAAAGGTCTGGTGATTGCATCAGACATCTTAGAAATGGATGCGCTACCTGATGTGACTTTCTTGCAGGGCGATTTCCGTGAACAAGAAGTATTCGATAAATTGTTAAATATTTTAAACGGACGCACAGTAGACGTTGTAATTTCAGATATGGCCCCCAATACATCAGGTAATAGAGCTGTAGATCAACCACGTCAGATTTATTTATGTGAACTTGCTCTGGATTTTGCCAACAAGGTACTCGGTCCGAAAGGACAGTTTGTAGTGAAAGTATTCCAGGGTTCAGGTTTTGATGAATTTCGTAAAGAAGTCGTTAACAGTTTTGATGTATTGAAGACGATTAAACCTGCTGCATCACGTGCCCGTTCGAAAGAAGTGTTTTTGGTCGGACAGGGACGCAAGAAGGCTTTGAAATAAAGTTTACTTGCCAACACGTTAAAAATTGTGCATTTTGTAGGTTTTTACATTATTGCAAATTGATTTGCAGCTTATTGATTTGCAGCTTATTGATTAAGGTCACCCTTCGAGGGCATGATCAAATTAGATTGGAATGGGAAATAAAGCTTTGAGCGATCTTTTTAAGAATGCCGTATTGTGGCTCGTGATACTGGGTGTGCTGGTGTTAATCTTCAGCAACGTCAGTGACCGCAATCAACCGACTACAATGAACTATTCGGAGTTTGTTGCCGCGGTCAATGCTGGCCAAATTAAACAAGTTACAATTGATGGCGAAAGAATTCGCGGTGAAAAATCAAACGGTTCAGAGTTTGAAAGCATTCGCCCGGCAGTTCAAGACCCAGAACTGATGCCAAGCCTGATTAAAAATAATGTAGTCGTTGAAGGTGAAGCGCCTCAACGTCAAGGCTTGCTCATGCAATTGCTGATTGCAAGTTTCCCTGTGCTTCTAATCATTTTGTTATTCATGTTCTTTATGCGCAACATGGGTGGCGGTGCAGGCGGCAAGAATGGCCCAATGAGCTTTGGTAAATCTAAAGCGAAAATGCTATCTGAAGACCAGATCAAAGTAACATTTACTGATGTGGCGGGTTGTGATGAAGCAAAACAGGAAGTGGTCGAAATCGTTGACTTCCTGAAAGATCCTGCAAAATTCAAACGTCTGGGTGCGACTATTCCTAAAGGCGTCCTGATGGTGGGTCCTCCAGGTACAGGTAAAACCCTGCTGGCTAAAGCCATTGCAGGTGAAGCAAAAGTTCCATTCTTTAGTATCTCAGGTTCTGACTTCGTTGAAATGTTTGTCGGTGTCGGTGCATCTCGTGTACGTGACATGTTCGAACAGGCAAAACGCCATGCACCATGTATCATCTTCATTGATGAGATTGATGCAGTCGGTCGTCATCGTGGTTCAGGTACAGGTGGCGGTCATGATGAACGTGAACAGACTCTGAACCAGATGCTGGTAGAGATGGACGGTTTTGAAGGCAATGAAGGCATTATCGTGATCGCTGCAACTAACCGTGCTGATGTACTGGATAAAGCTTTACTTCGTCCAGGCCGTTTCGACCGTCAAGTCATGGTAGGTCTGCCAGATATTAAAGGTCGTGAGCAAATCCTGAATGTACATTTGAAGAAATTGCCTTCTACTACGGGTGTAGATGTCAAAGTGCTTGCTCGTGGTACACCAGGCTTCTCAGGTGCACAGTTGGCCAACCTTGTAAACGAAGCGGCATTATTTGCTGCACGTCGTAACAAGAACACCGTCGATATGCATGACTTTGAAGATGCGAAAGACAAACTGTACATGGGCCCTGAACGTAAATCGATGGTACTTCGTGAAGAAGAGCGTCGTGCTACGGCTTACCATGAAGCAGGTCATGCGATTGTGGCAGAAATGCTTCCAGGTACAGATCCTGTGCATAAAGTCACCATCATGCCGCGTGGCTGGGCATTGGGTGTCACCTGGCAGTTGCCTGAGTTTGACCAGACTAGCCATTATAAAGACAAGATGTTGAATGAACTTTCAATCCTGTTTGGTGGTCGTATCGCAGAAGAAGTATTTATTAACCAGATGTCGACTGGTGCTTCGAATGACTTTGAACGTGCAACTAAAATGGCACGTGCAATGGTGACCAAATATGGTATGTCGGACAAGTTAGGCGTCATGGTCTATGAAGATGACTCTCAACAGTCATTTATGGGTAGCATTGGTACCCGTACGATTTCTGAGGCCACCCAACAACAGGTAGATGCGGAAGTTCGTCGCATCATCGATGAGCAATACAAGGTTGCACGCGATATCCTTGAAAATAACAAAGATATTGCCCATGCCATGGTGGAAGCGCTACTTGAGTGGGAAACAATTGATCGTGAACAGATTCGTGACATTATGGAAGGTCGTGAGCCAAAACCACCTAAAGTTTATGTTTCAGATAATCCAGTGATTGATGTAACACCGACTGATGGTCCAATGACTCCTCCGCCATTACCAGCGAACTAAGTTAACAATTAAAACCACCTTCGGGTGGTTTTTTTATGGCTATTATTTTGTCATATCTAGTTGAATGCTATAGTCAACTCATAAAAATCAATGAGTAAAAATAAGAATGAATTTACCTGTTCTGGAATCCGATATTTATCAGCTACGTTTGGAGCCACTGAGCTGGGAACATTTTGCAGACTTAGAAACTGCATGTGCCGAAGGGGACTTAGGGGAAGTGTTATATAACTCGGTGCCTTACCTACATAAACTTAAACACTACTTTATCCAAGCTTTTGAACAGCAGTCCAAAGGTGAAAGAATGGCTTTTGCCGTGATTGATTTGAATTCGGGCCGCGCCATTGGCACCACCAGTTATCATGATATCAAGCCAGAAATTCCACGCGTTGAAATTGGCTTTACCTGGTATGCCAAACCTTATCAACGAACCTATGTAAACCGGGTCTGTAAATATCTTTTGTTGCAGCATGCATTTGAAGAGCTGAATGCTCAAGTGGTAGGCTTTCGGACTGATCATCTGAATCTCAAAAGTCAAAAAGCTATTGAAGCTCTGGGTGCCAAACAGGATGGCAGCATTAGATGTCATATGCTGCGTAAAGATGGCGTGACACTCAGAGATAGTTATATCTATAGTATTTTAAAAAGCGAATGGGTTGATGTAAAAGCGTTACTGCAAGCCAAGCTGATGCAATATTCCAATAAGAACCACTTTGAAATCTAAGCCTTGATTAGATTGAGCTTTGCTTTATTGACCTTTCCATAAGACAATACCGGGGTTATTGTGAACTAGGAGTGAACCATGCAGCTGAAGCCATTACTACCACAGATCTGGACTTTCGGTCATTTGAAACTGGATTTGTCTCAGCCGCATGTGATGGGAATTTTAAATGTGACTCCGGATTCCTTTAGCGATGGAGGGCTACATAATCAGAAAGATCAGGCAGTAGTAAAAGCCTTGGAAATGATCGCTGATGGTGCCACTGTGATTGATATCGGGGGGGAATCTACACGTCCGGGTGCATCAGTCGTGGACGTTGAAGAAGAACTTCGTCGTGTGGTTCCAGTTGTAGAAGAACTATCTAAACATGATGTGATCATCTCGATTGATACCTCACAGCCGGAAGTCATCAAAGCAGCCGTCAAGGCTGGTGCACATATCTGGAATGATGTACGCGCGCTCACTCGTCCACAAGCGTTAGAAACGGCAGCAGAACTGAATATTCCGGTGATCATCATGCATATGCGTGGTGAGCCGACTACGATGAATAATCTGGATCAGTATGATGATGTGACTCAGGATGTGATTCGGGAACTGACACAACGGGTTCAAGATGCTTTAGATATCGGCGTTAAAGCTGAAAATATCATGATTGATCCTGGTTTTGGTTTTGCCAAAAATGCCCAGCAAAATCTTAAATTGCTTCAGGAATTTTATAAACTGACTGAAATGGGCTATCCAGTTCTTTCTGCCTTATCCCGCAAACGTTTTATTGGTGCTGCACTAGATGGTGCAGAACCTCAAGCACGTGCAGTAGGTTCGGCTGCGGCGCATTTGCTGAGCATTCAGCAAGGTGCCTGTATGGTTCGTGCACATGATGTCAAGGCAACAGCAGACGCCATAAAAATCTGGAAAGCTATGCAAAATGCCTAAATCTGGGCTGAAAGACATCTAAGGGCACAAGCTGTTTGGCTTTTAAACAGCAATGTGCTATACAGGCACGCTTAAGTTAGATTGTCATCTTTTAGAGTGCCTGTAATGTTTGCAGATTTACTTCTCCCCATGTTCGATGATGAATATTATCCCGATATTCTGGTTGCAGAAATCAAGCAACACATCGAACGCTTTGCTTCTAAAGTATCTAAATCCAGTTTATCAGATCAGGACGTGTACCAGCTAGCGCATGAGACTGTGGCAGACATCAATGCCATGAAGCCGCAGTTTGAAGATCTGGACTCTTCTCTGGATAATACTGCCGCAGACTATATTGCCGAGGCCATGATGATGGTCGTGCAAGAACAGGGTCTGTTTGATATTGAAATGGAAGAACTGGTCGTTAACCGCGAATGGTAAAAAAAGCCCTGTTAAACAGGGCTTTTTTTTAATGATCTGAAAATACGTCTTTTAAATTTTTATAATGAATTTCATCTAATAGTTTCTGTTCTTCCAGCATGCAGCTATGATGTAAATCCAGATAATACTGTTTTAAATCTTTGTGATAAGGCACTGGTTCCGGCTCTTTGCTTTGCGACTGCTGATAAGACCAGTAAGCCAGTTGACGGATTTTCTGCAAACGTACCAGAAGGGTGCTGCGAGTCGAAACTCTAAAACAAGGCTCGACTAAAACTGGTACAAGGCTACTGAAAGCAAGCAGGGCCAAGCAAGGCAAGGTAACAAATGCTGAGTGAAAATACTGATAATTTATAAATGACAGAATCGCAATCAGGGTTTGCATATACAGGCAGAGTTGCAAACGCTTGGCATAGCGGGCAGAACTGTATTTCGCCTGAAACTGGGCACGCCAGATATAAGGATAAAGCATGCCAATCATGACAATGGTACCTGCACTGAGCGCCTGATATTTTGAAGTGACAAAGTCAGGATAAAACGGCAGCGAAAAGCACAGGCAGCAAAAACCTGTGATCATGACCAGAATACCGATACGTAAATACAGATATAGATCAGTGGTCTGGTTCAAATATTTATAACGGCCATAGCTGAGGCTACAAAAGAATGCATCAGGATGGCGTAATTGCAATCTGGCTAGATCAAAAGAACGGGATGCAGACATGGGGAGGGCACATTCTATTGGTGATAATCACGCATAAAAAAACCAGCTGAATGCTGGAGATTTTTCATTGCACCATTCTAATCAGAATTAAAATGGTGCCCGAGGCCAGACTCGAACTGGCACGCTTTGTGGGCGGGGGATTTTAAATCCCCTGTGTCTACCGATTTCACCACTCGGGCATGTGCGCAATAATAGAGGACGAAATAAAGCTTGGCAAGTAAATTTCAATATGTTTGCTTTATTTTAAAGCAATTCAGTAGCTTAAATTTAAAAATTAATTCCATAGTGCTGGATAATAAGCGTGAGAAGTCATGTAATTTTCTATTTCAGGACGTGTTTAAAAAAACTTTTCACAGGTGCTCATCCAGATAAGTATCGATATCGATGTATTTAATCTTCTTGCACTGCTCATGTTCCAGTTTAAACAAACGGGTATGCAAATCCGCATAGTGCTGAAGCTGATTTTTCAATTCTTCATTTGGGGAGGTCGGCTTGGAATGAAAAAATAATTTCAGACGCAGTTTCCAGGTTTGTTGATAAGCCCAGAAACAGATGCGGCGTAACTGCTGCAGTTGATATTGTTCAGTTGTATTAGTAGTAGGGCGGAACATATTTTCTTTATAGAACCGTACAAAACCAAAACTGATCCCGAAAAAGAATAGAATCCACATGACCGTACTGCTTTGTAGAAAAACCAGATTCAGCGCTTCCAGTACAATGACTACAGTGAGTTTAATCGGTGTATGTCTTAAAAACTGATAGAGGGAATGGGAAGAGTGCCGGATCTGCTTGATCACCAGTGGAACCACCAGCATCAGAAATAACAGAATAGTCAGAATCGCATAACTTTGCGCCTGAAAGTTTTGGGCAGTTGACAGCTTAGAGGAATAAACATCTTTGAGAGCCAGGCTAATCGGTACAAAGATCATGGCAGCCAGCACCCAGGGAATCAGTTCCTTGAGATCACTTAAAATACCTTTAGTTTTGATCTGACCATAAAACAGATAATTTCTTTTAAAGGCAGCCGGATAAAGCAGTTTAAGTTGCTGCAATAAAAGATCAATCTGTTTGGTTTGCATAATAAAGAAGTAAATCAGAAACTTGCCGCCTACTATAGCCAATTTACGCCAGAATGATAGAGATGATCCGGATTTTGCAATTATTAGAGTTGAAGCTAAAGATTTTAATTTTTTAGTAAGGATTTATGCGAAAATAGTCCATTGCATATTTATTTTTTAGGGACAGTTTATGACTGATCAATCTCCTGCGACGCTAAGCGACATCGAAATTTTAGACATCCTTCAAACCATGAAGAATGATGAGCTAGATACGGAAGCAAAAGAAGTCATTCGTCAGGGTGGTAAAGCGGGTCGTCAGGAAGCGCATAAACAGGCGCTGGTTGTATTGAATCAGTCATTTGAAGAAAAATTTGTTGAAGCAGTTTCTCTGGCCCTGAATCTGAATGAAGCGCAAATCAAAAAAATCCGTTATAAGAAAGACCGTATCCGTATTTTAAAAGCCCGTGGTATTGATTACCTGGCGATTGATGGCGCGGAAACTGCCTTTGTACTGGCGCAGATTGCGCAGGCCATTCTGCGTGAAGATGCAGTCGTCACTCATGACCTGCATAATATTTTCCCATTCTGGAAAGAAGGCTGGCCAATGGTGCAATTTGATAATGCCTACAAAATCTTGCAGGAAGATATCCAGATCCATTATCAGGCAGTCCTTAAAGCACTTTTATCAAAAATCTAAATTGAATTGAATGTAAAAAAGCACCTTCGGGTGCTTTTTTAATGAGAATAAAATAGGGAAAGCAGCCAGCGTACAGGAAGGATAAACAGCCGCCACCAGGTGATGAGTGGATAATAAAAATATTTACCTATTCTTAAAGTCGAATCAAATCCTTGCCGATGCCGCTCATAAGGATAGGGAGTCAGCCAGATTGAAAGTAAAATGAGTACAATTGCTAGGATCAGAAATATAGGCTGTTGATCTTGCATAAAGAAGAAATAGATTAAATATAAGGCCGAATAAAAACTCAGACAGGCGAGTAGCGCAGCAATATTCATAAAAGTCTCATTATTATTGTTTTTGGAATTTTAAAAAAATTGAAGAAGAACCAGATTATTCTGATTCTTCTGTCGGTGGCTTTTTCACTTCTAGCATACGTGTAACCAGTAACTGGTCAATCTTGAAATGATCAACATCGACAACTTCAAACTTATAACCCGCATGTAGCACAATATCTGCTGGACGTGGAATTTTACGCAGCTTGAACATCATAAAACCAGCCAGAGTTTCATAATTCTCTTCATCCGGCATTTCATCAATTTCCAGCGCATGTTTGATGTCTTCAATAGGCGTACTGCCATCAATCAGCCATGAATTGCTGTCACGCTTAATGATCTGCTGGTCTTCTTCCAAGGGAGTAACCCAGTCGCCCATCACGGTAATCATGATGTCGGAAAGGGTAATGACACCTACGACCAAGGCATATTCATTAATAACGACTGCAAACTTTTCCTTGGTTGAACGGAAGCGATCCAGTAATTCAGATAGAGTCAGTGTATCTGGAATGGTCAGAACCGTACGGATGGTATTTTCATTCAACTGAAGTAAAGACTGATTATTCAGAATACGAACCAGAATATCTTTGGAGTCGACATATCCAATCACATCATCGATATTTTCATTACAGACCAGGAACTTGGAGTAAGGAAATTCAGCCAATTTCTGGCGAATACTGGCTTCAGATTCTTTCAAGGTAAAGAACACCACATTTTCACGAGTGGTCATACTGGAAGGAACATTACGTTCTTCAAGCTCAAACACGTTCT
Organism: Acinetobacter sp. UBA5984; assembly: GCF_002429925.1. Classification (NCBI taxonomy): domain Bacteria; kingdom Pseudomonadati; phylum Pseudomonadota; class Gammaproteobacteria; order Moraxellales; family Moraxellaceae; genus Acinetobacter; species Acinetobacter sp. UBA5984. Next base: position 140,135 of record NZ_DJBE01000083.1, on the reverse strand, counting down.
CAATAAAGTGATGTTCCTGTTTCTGTAACACCCCTGCCTGAGCACCCGCATCCATTACCGCAGAAATATCAGCAAAGGTAATATTGTCATCTCGAATGGTATTCACTTTAAATAAACGGAATAACAGGTTCGCAATGGCATTGATGAACCAGGCCAATGGTTTACAGATTTTGATAAATACCTGAATCGGATTAATCACCGAGACAGAAATTTTTTCTGGAGCGATCATGGCCAGACGTTTTGGCATCAAGTCCGCAAACAGAATAAATAATGAAGTAACTGCAGTGAAGGACAAGCTGAACGCAATCGTTTCAGTCCAGGGACCTTGATAAAATCTGGAAAGTAAATTGATGATATAAGGGCGGAAGGCGCCTTCACCTAAAATACCGCCTAAAATGGCAACAGCGTTTAAGCCGATTTGGGAAGCTGCAAAAAAGTCAGCAGAATTTTCTTGTAAATCTAAAACTTTTTGAGCGCGAATATCTCCCGATTCAGCCAAAATTTTTAATTTGACCTTACGAGCACCTGCAAGCGCGATTTCTGTTAATGATAAAAAACCGGCCCCCGCGATGAGTAATAAGATAATCACGATGTTTTGAAAGAGGCTCACGAATCCACCTGTGGATTAATATGATCTAGCTAAAAATATTTTTAACACAAAAAAAGACTTGAGGTACAAATAAAGCAACTCAAGTCTCTAGAGTATAAGCTTAAAAATGAGCAATTTAGCTAATATTCGATTTAATAATGCGAAAATTGCGAATTATTCATTAAAAATTCACGATTTTCTTCTTCGATCATCTGACGCGCTACATATAGAATCAGCTGACGTAACCAGCGATGGGCGGGATGATGATGCAATAAAGGACACCACGCCATCTTCAATTCAAACTCGGGAATATAAAATGGTGGGTCTTTAATGAGTAAGTTCTGGTTTTTGGCTTGCAGACGTGCAATACGGGTCGGTAATGTTGCTACAAGATCTACATTGGCCGCCAAAAGACCGGGCATTTGATAGTGACGGGTAAATACCGAAATCTTACGTTTTTGGCCAATACGTTCAAGAGCCTGATCAATCCAGCCGAGACCCGCTTGTTTCTCAGGATTTACCCCAAAGCCGACGCCCATGCCAGTTTTTGATACCCAGATATGCTGTGCATCCAGATAACTTTTCAGATTCAGGTTACCTGCAGCCGGATGCTTGTTATTTAACAGGCAAGAAAAGCTGTCACGCCAAACCAGTACCTGATGGAAGCTTTGTGGAATTTCATTAAAACGGTTAATTGCCAGATCAACTTTACCTTGTTCCATGTCACGATAGGACACATCACTTGGCGTTAAGAAGTCGAGAACCACATTTGGTGCTTCTGAACGTAATGCTTTCACCAAGCGTGGTACCAGTGTGGCTTCAGCATAATCTGAAGTCATGATACGGAAGACACGATTTGAGGTATAAGGACGGAACTCGGTACGCGGTTCCAGAATCATGGAAAGATCCGCTAAGGCGTCGCGGATACGAGGTTGGAGTTCTAGTGCACGTTCTGTTGGAGTCATACCTTCAGAAGAGCGAATCAAGAGGGGATCATTAAATAAATTTCGTAAGCGACGTAAAATGTTACTCATCGCAGGTTGGGTTACCCCAAGTTGTTCTGCTGCACGCGTGACATTTTTTTCACGTAAAAGTACGTCAAGATAAATGAGGAGATTAAGATCGACCCGCTCCAGATTCATAAAAAAAATACCGAAAATAAAATTATGAAATTATATGGATTATGCCATAACTACTATAGCTTGTGTACGCAACTGATGAAAAAAAGCCCAGCTGATTGTACTGAAATACCTTTTTAGAGTCTCTTTCACTGTAGATTTTGCCAGCCTGAATCCTTCTCTATTTTTTAAGAGCAGAAAAGAAATCTGGCTGCATCCAAAAACGAAAGAAGGTATTTCTGAAAAACAGACGGAATTAGCAAATAATGTGCCAGATTTGACTAAAAATATTTCCACAAATAAATGAAAAATAATTCCTTCGAAATAAGTGTTCCAAGTTTTAAGGCTTAGAAAATAGACAAAAATTGCTGAAATTAAGCGCTGCTAAAGTCCTGCAAGACTTAAGTCTAATGAATATTTTTTACCCATATTGCTGATGTTTTAGACAAAATCTAATTTTAAAAATTAAAAAATAAAATATTAAATACAATAACTTATAAGGAGCTGATCAATATATAATTAGACTTTCATCTACATATTTTTTAAATAAATAATGATAATTCTTGCAGAATATTGGATTAATTTTTCGAAGCCCACTAATCTTTAGCTATCCCAACGGATCGTCGAAAATCTGAACAAGTCATTGAGGGTGTGATTTGAGCGGTTCGTTGCAGAAAAATCCTAATATTAATACAGGAATATATCATGACTACATACCAAACAGCGATTGATGCAATCCGCGAATTAAAAGCGAAATTCGGTAACACTTGGGCAGACATCAGTCCTGAAGATGCTGCGCGTATGCAAATGCAAAACCGTTTCAAAACTGGTTTAGACATTGCTAAATATACAGCGGCGATTATGCGTCGTGATATGGCTGCTTATGATGCCGACTCTAGCAAATACACTCAATCACTAGGCTGCTGGCACGGTTTCATCGCTCAGCAAAAAATGATTGCGAACAAAAAATACTTCGGTACAACTGAACGTCGCTATATCTACCTTTCTGGCTGGATGGTTGCTGCACTTCGTTCAGAATTCGGTCCTCTTCCTGACCAATCTATGCACGAAAAAACTTCTGTTCCTGCATTGATCGAAGAAATCTACACATTCTTACGTCAAGCTGATGCGAAAGAACTGAACGACCTGTTCCGCGCACTTAAAAAAGCTCAAGATGCTGGTGATACAGCTAAAGCTGCTGAAATCACTTCACAAATCGACAACTTCCAAACTCACGTTGTGCCAATCATTGCGGACATCGACGCTGGTTTCGGTAACGAAGAAGCAACTTACTTATTAGCTAAGAAAATGATCGAAGCGGGTGCTTGTGCACTTCAAATCGAAAACCAGGTTTCTGACGCGAAACAATGTGGTCACCAAGCTGGTAAAGTAACAGTTCCACACGAAGACTTCATCGCTAAAATCCATGCTCTTCGCTATGCATTCCTTGAAATGGGTCTTGACGACGGTATTATCGTTGCACGTACTGACTCTGAAGGCGCTGACTTGACTCAAAAAATCCCAGTGGTTAAAGAGCCAGGCGACATCGCTTCTCAATACATCAGCTACTTAGACACTCAAGAAATTGACATCTCTGAAGCACAAGAAGATGAAATTCTGATCAAACGTGATGGTAAACTTCACCGTCCTAAACGTCTTGCTTCTGGCTTGTACCAGTTCCGTGAAGGCACTCAGATCGACCGCGTTGTACTTGACTGTATCACTAGCTTACAAAACGGTGCTGACCTTCTTTGGATCGAAACTGCGACTCCAAACGTAGCTGAAATCGCTCACATGGTTAACCGTGTACGTGAAGTTGTGCCAAATGCGAAACTTGTTTACAACAACTCTCCATCATTCAACTGGACACTGAACTTCCGTCAACAAGCGTACGACCGTTGGGTTGCTGAAGGTAAAGACGTATCTGCATACGACCGCGCTAAATTAATGAGCGCTGAGTACGACGATTCTGAATTGGCTGCTGAAGCTGACGAAAAAGTACGTACATTCCAAGCAGACGCTTCTCGTGAAGCAGGCGTGTTCCACCACTTGATCACTCTGCCTACTTACCACACAGCTGCTCTTTCTACTCACGAGCTTGCTCAAGGTTACTTCGGTTCTGAAGGTATGTTGGCTTATGTTGCTGGCGTACAACGTAAAGAAATCCGCGGTGGTATCGCTTGTGTGAAACACCAAGCAATGGCTGGTTCTGACATCGGTGACGACCACAAAGAAATCTTCGCTGGTGACAACGCGCTTAAAGCGGGTGACGATGCGAAAAACACAATGAACCAATTCTCTGCTTAATCAGCTCTGAATCGATTCTAAAAAAACCCTGCGCAAGCAGGGTTTTTTTATGCCTAACATAAAATGAATAACTCTATAAATTGTTGAAACAGCTAGATGAAAGGCAAAATCTTCATATTTTCTTCATGATTCAATTTTATACATATTTTTCTGTGATCAAGCCTTGCATTCTCCAAGCCTCTGCCTGAATATCCTTAAGCTGACTCAATAATGCAACGTCTTCCATAATTCATTAAATTCAAAGTGATTCAGACTTATGCTGTCTAAGTTTTTCATTCATCGTCCTATTTTTGCAGGTGTACTGGCCATTGTGGTCATGGCCATTGGACTTTTTGCGGTGATGAACTTACCTGTCGAACGTTATCCGGATATTGCACCGCCACGCATTACTGTGGCAACAACTTATACTGGTGCATCTGCAGAAACGGTAGAAGAGAGCGTGACCCAGGTGCTGGAACAGCAAATTAAAGGTATCGACCGCTTGCTGTATTTCAGCTCCAGCAGTGATTCTTCAGGTCGAAGCCGGATCAGCATCAGTTTTGAAAATGGCACCGATCCAGATACAGCACAAGTACAGGTTCAAAATGCGATTAACGGGGTTCTCAATCGTTTGCCTGACGATGTCCAGCGACAGGGCGTGAATGTCTTCAAATCTCTTGGCGATACCCATATGGTCATCGGTCTGTATGATGAATCACGGCGTAGTAGCAATATTGAACTATCTGATTATTTGACCACACATCTGGAACAGGATATTTCCCGAATTGATGGCATTGGGGAACTGGATGTTTTTGGTTCACAGTTCGCGATGCGCATCTGGCTGAATCCAGCAAAATTAAAACAATATAACTTGATGCCAAGTGATGTGCGGGCAGCGATTGAATCACAGAATACTCAGGTGGCAGCCGGCGCAATTGGGGACTTGCCGACAGTCGATGATCAGTATCTGAATGCCAAAGTCACATCAGGCAGCCGTTTAAAAACAGTCGAAGAATTTGAAAATATTATTGTGAAGTCTGCCCGGGACGGGAGCTTTATCTATTTAAAAGATGTTGCACGTGTAGAATTGGGTGCGGAAAATTATCAGTCATATAGCACTACCAATGGCTATCCTTCTGCCGGTCTGGGCATTTCACTAGCCTCCGGTGCCAATGCAATTGCGACGTCGAGTCTGATCAAGGCTGAAATCGAGCGACTTTCCCAGCAGTTGCCGGAAGGCTATAAAATTGCTTATCCGCGTGACAATACCCCGTTTGTCAAAGAATCGATTAAAGAAGTTGTTAAAACGCTGTTCGAGGCGGTCATTCTGGTCGTCATCGTGATGTTTATCTTCCTGCAAAACTGGCGTGCGACCTTAATTCCGACTGTAACTGTGCCTGTAGTTTTACTCGGAACCATGGCGGTACTTTATGTTTTGGGACTGAGTATTAATACGCTGACTTTGTTTGCCTTAGTACTGGCGATTGGCTTGCTAGTCGATGATGCTATTGTGGTGGTAGAGAACGTTGAACGTCTGATGCATGAGCAGCAACTTACAGCCAAAGAAGCAGCACTGGAATCCATGCAGGAAATCAGCGGAGCACTGATCGGGATTACCCTGGTTTTAACCGCGGTCTTTATTCCCATGGCGTTCTTTGGTGGCTCAACCGGGGTGATCTATCGTCAGTTCTCGATTACGCTCGTGGCAGCGATGTCTCTGTCGCTGATGGTCGCACTGATTCTGACACCTGCACTTTGTGCGCTGATTTTGAAACCGAATCCAAAACCTGCCAAGTGGGCGAGTTGGTTTAACCAGAAACTGGATGGTTTGAAGCATCGTTATCTGAAAGTTTCTAATGTCACTCTACAACATAAGGCCATTAGCCTGGTGCTTTTTGCCGGGTTGATCTGTGTATTTGCTTTATTCTACCGCGCCTTACCTACCAGCTTCTTGCCGAGCGAAGATCAGGGTATTCTGAATCTGCAGATCCGACTACAGGAAGGTGCCCCAATGAAAAACACCATTCAGGTCGGTGAACAGATTCGTCAGTATTTTCTGGAAGAAGAAAAGGACAATATCGACTTGGTCATGTTACGTTATGGCCGTAACTTCTCAGGTACCGGTCAGAACCTGGCGACTGGTTTTGTAGCCTTAAAGCATTGGGATGACCGTTCAGGAGAAGAAAATACTGCGCAGGCGATTCGTGAACGTGCTATGAAGCATTTCCGTAGTAACCGCGATGCCCAAGTCAATATCAGTATGCCGGCTTCAGTGAATGGTTTAGGTCAAACCGACGGCCTGGATTTCTGGATTCGTGATATTAACGGTAATGGCCGTGAGTATCTGGAAGAACAGTTCCAGAATATGCAGGCTGGCGCAGCTCAATATAGTAGCTTTGAAAATCTGGATAAGCGCTCTAATCCGGAAAAAGCCGAACTGAAAGTCAATATTGACCAGAAACAGGCCATGGCCAATGGTCTGAGTCAATCCGCAATTAACAGTACGCTTTCAGCGGCTTGGGGCGGTAATTATATTAATGACTTTATTGATCGTGGCCGGATTAAACGGGTGATTATGCAGGGTGATGCAGAATTCCGTTCCAAACCTGAAGATCTGACACAATGGCATGTACGTAATGACCTGAACGAGATGGTGCCTTTTAGTAATTTCGCTCAGGTGGACTGGAGTGGTGGTCCCGAGGTAGTCAACCGTTTTATGGGCTATACCTCGCTACAAATGCAAGCGGATATGGTCAAAGGTTCCAGTTCTGGTGAAGCGATGCAAGATGTTGAAAATCTGGTGGCAGAACAGGATGGCATTGACGTGGTCTGGAGCGGTTTATCCTTTGAGGAAAAACAATCCAGTAATCAGGCAATCTGGCTTTATTTGGTGTCGATCGGTTTTATTTTCCTGTGTTTGGCTGCTTTATATGAAAGCTGGACGATTCCGACTGCGGTCATGTCCGCGATTCCTTTAGGGATTGGTGGGAATATCATTTTTAGTTTTCTGGCAGATTTTCCGAATGATATTTACTTCCAGATTGCTTTGCTGACCACGATTGGTCTGTCCTGTAAGAATGCAATTTTAATTGTAGAGTTTGCGGCATTGGCTCAGGAAAAAGGTAAATCGGTAGTTGAAGCTGCACTTGAGGGTGCGTCATTACGCTTGCGTCCAATCTTAATGACCTCTCTGGCCTTTGGTGCTGGTATTTTGCCACTGGTCTTTGCTTTTGGTGCAGGTGCAGCCAGTCGTCGTGAGATTGGAATCAGTGTTTTTGGTGGAGTGATCTTCGGAACAATACTGGTACTGATTTTTATTCCATTTATGTACGTTTTAATTCGCCAAATGACGANNGTGTGCATTCTAAAGATGCATTTGATGGGGATTTCTAATTTATGTTGTCGCGCTTTTTTATTTATCGTCCCAAGTTTGCAGCAGTCATTACAATTTTAATAATGGCCCTTGGGGTATTTGCACTTCAAAAAATTCCCATTGAACATATGCCAAATATGGATACGCCAGCTTTAGGTGTTTCCGCTGGTTATCGTGGTGCATCGGCTGAAACAGTTGAGCAATCGGTAACCCAGATTCTGGAACAGGCGGTAAAAGGCATTGAAGGTCTGGAAACCTTTCATTCCAGCAGTTCGGTTGGACGGGCCCAACTTACACTGCAATTTGAGCAAGGGGCCGATCTTGATCAAGCTCAGTTACAGGTTCAAAACACCGTGAATGGTGTATTGAGCCGCTTACCTGAAGAGACGCAACAAGGCGGAGTCAATGTTTATAAATCAGGGTATGACCAGTTTGCACTGTTAAGCTTATATGATGAGAGTGGGCAAAGTAGCGTCACCGAACTTTCAGATTATTTAATGGTGCATGTCGAACCGCGTTTGTCACGTATTGAAGGTGTAGGGGAAATTGACCTGTACGGTGCAGGTTATGCCATGCGGATCTGGCTAAATCCGCATAAGTTGCATCAGTTTAACCTGATGCCAAATGATATTCGTAATGCTATTGAAACCCAGAACGCACCATTGGCTTCAGGCGCAATTGGCGGTTTGCCAACCATGCAGGATCAATATCTCAATGCCAAAGTCAGTGCGGGTTCACGTTTAAGCAGCGTGAAAGAATTTGAGAATATTATTGTTAAAACTACGGATTCTGGTTCATTGCTGTACTTAAAAGATGTGGCACGGGTAGAACTAGGTGCAGAAAGTTATAACCACATTAACTATACCAACGGACAGCTCTCTTCAGCTTTATCGATTACTTTAGCGCCACGGAGTAATGCCATTGCAGTTTCCAAACAGATTCAAGACGTATTAAAAAACGCTCAGGCTAATTTGCCACCGCACTATCAGTTGCAAATGACCATGGACAAAACTCCATTTATCACCAGCTCAATTGAACAGGTAGCTAAAACTCTAGTTGAAGCCATTATTCTGGTCATTGTGGTGATATTTATCTTCCTGCAAAACTGGCGTGCCACGATTATTCCGGCCGTTACGATTCCGATTGTGGTTTTGGCAACCTTTGCGGTGCTGTATGTCTTGGGTATGACTCTGAATAGCTTTACCTTGTTTGCCCTGATCTTGGCCATCGGTCTGCTAGTCGATGATGCCATTGTAGTGGTGGAAAACATTGAACGCCTGATGCAGGACGAATATCTGGATGCCAAGGCGGCTGCCTTAAAATCCATGCAGGAAATGAGCGGGGCACTGGTTGGTATTACGCTGGTACTTACTGCAGTATTTATCCCGATGGCTTTTTTTGGCAGTATCACTGGAGTGATTTATCGTCAATTTTCTATCACTTTGGTAGTGGTCATGTTGCTGTCTTTATTCGTGGCTTTGGTGATTACCCCGACATTTGCGGCACAGTTATTGAAACGCAAAAATCATCAGGCTCGCTGGGCACAGCGCTTTAACCATGGCATGGATCAGCTCAATGCCAGTTACCAAAAAGTTTCAGCTCGAAGCATGCAATTGAAATTCACGATGTTGGCACTTTTTGGTGTGTGCATAATGGGCTTCGGCTGGGTATATAAGTATTTGCCGGAAGGATTGATGCCCACTGAAGACATGGGTTTTGTTATGGGGCAGATTGTCATGCCTGGCAATGCACCGCGTACAGAAGTCGAACAAGTCGGGCGTGAAGTACAAGATTATTTGATGAAACATGAATCGGGACGCATTCAGAGTGTAGGCGTCTGGTATAGCGGCAACAACGTCGGTGTAGGTCCGTATCGTGGGCAGCTTTTTGTAGTATTAAAAGACTGGGCTGAGCGCAAAAATCCTGAAGATTCGGTTTTCGCTATTGTCGATCGAGCACAGAAACACTTTGCCAATCATGCCAATGCCCAAATTTTCTTTATGGCACCTTCCATGTCAAGTAATGGTCGTATGGTCGATTTCTGGTTGCAAGACCTGGATTATAAAGGGGCTGAATTTTTACAGGAGGCATTTGGCCAGATTGAAGCGCGTGCCCAAGGCAAATCATCGATTGAATTTCTACAGCTGGATCAACCTAAAGAAAGTGCTGAGCTGAATATCAAACTTGATGCAGAGCGTGTGTTAAAGCATTCCATTCCTCAGCAAAATGTAAACAGTACTTTGGCTGCAGCGTGGGGGGGAACTTACATCAATGACTTTATTGATCGCGGGCAGATTAAACGTGTGATTATGCAGGGTGAGGCAGAATACCGTTCCAAACCTGAAGATCTGGCCTTCTGGCATGTACGCAATCAAAAAGGTGAAATGCTGTCATTTAACCAGTTCAGCAGTCTGAATTGGCAGGGCGGGCCGAACAGTATTAACCGTTATATGGGCTATAACGCTGTTCCAGTCTATGCAGGGATTCCAAAGGACAAGTTTTCCAGTCAGACCATGCAGGATGTTGAAGCATTGGTAGATGCCCAGGAAGGTGTGAATCTGGCTTGGAGCGGAGCCGCATTGGAAGAAAAGCGCAGCAGCGGTCAGGCGATTTTTCTTTATGTGATTTCGATTGCCTTTATTTTCCTGTGCTTAACCGCTTTATATGAAAGTTGGACCATTCCTGCGGCCGTGATCAGTGCCATTCCATTGGGGGTAGGCGGCAGTATCTTATTTTGCTGGGTCTTTGGTTTCGCCAATGATATCTTTTTTCATATTGCCTTGCTGACGACGATTGGTCTGTCCTGTAAAAATGCCATTCTGATTGTGGAGTTTGCTGCACAGGCAGAGAAAGCAGGAAAAACAGCTATAGCTGCAGCTTTAGAGGGAGCAAGTTTACGCTTGCGGCCTATTCTCATGACTTCTATTGCTTTTGCTGCGGGAGTAATCCCTTTGATTTTCGCTTCTGGGGTCAGTGCGATCAGCCGTCAGGAAATTGGTGCCAGCGTTTTGGGCGGGGTCATTTTTGCGACTATTTTGGTGTTATTCTTTATCCCGTTTATGTATGTGTTAATCCGAAACCTGTTTCGTGTCAAAGCAACAAATAAAGTTATACAAATCAATTAGGAAAATGAGGAATACTCACTCTAGGGCGGGTATGTTTCATACCTGCATGGAATGATGGTATGGGAATGCAGCACCAAGAAAAAATACAGCAACTACATGAGACTCTGCTAACAGGGGAAAATAATATTCATCAGCTTCTGCAAAAGCTGAATATTGCCGATCAGGCCAGAATTTTGTCTGAACTTGGACCAGCGGAACGCTGTCACCATTTCAAGCAGCTGGAACGTCAGGCAGAAGTACTGGAGTACTTGCCACTGGCCATGCAAATCCAGCTGGCCTATCAATTTCCTCTGGAGCAACTGGCCAGCCTGATGGATGCCATGCATTCCGATGACTTCATTGATTTATACAAGCAGATGCCCTGTGAAGTGCAGCAGCAGTTACTTGGCAAATTATCTACCCAGTCGCTACAAACCCTGCGAGAGCTGCATGCTTATCCGGAAGAAACAGCCGGTGCATTAATGAGTTCGGACTTCGTCACGCTTGCTCCCGAGCTTAGCATGACTGAGGCAATTGAAACGCTACGTGATATTGCGGGGAATCATGACACTTTATATCTGATCTATATCGTGGATGAGAAACAGCATCTGCTTGGTGTGATTTCCTTGCGACAAATTATTCAGGCACGGCCGGATGCCACTATTAATGAGGTCATGACCACAGATGTAGTCTATGCCACGGTGGATGAGGATCAGGAGCAGGTCGCCCGTACCTTGGCCTATTATGATTTTATCGCCTTGCCTGTGGTCGACGCGACCCAGAAGCTGGTCGGGATTATTACCTATGATGATGCCATGGATATTGCTGAGGCAGAAAGCACCGAGGATATTTTAAAATCCGGTGCAGTGACGCCTTTGAATGAATTGAGTCTGAAAACTGCACCGATTCTCAGACTATATCAGAAACGGGTATTCTGGCTGGTTATCCTGGTGTTTGGCAGTCTGCTCTCCGGAATCGGGATTGCCCATTTTGAAGATATTATTTCCACCCATATTGTGCTGGTATTTTTCTTGCCATTATTGGTGGGAAGTGGGGGGAATGCTGGCTCACAATCTGCCACCCTAATGGTGCGTGCCTTGGCAACAGGCGATGTGCAGTTTAAGGACTGGTTCAGCCTGCTGGGTCGTGAGTCCCTGGTTGCTTTATGTCTGGGTGGAACGATGGCCATTGCAGTATCAATTCTGGGTTATATTCGAGGCGACTGGATGGTCGCCGTTGTACTCGCTTTAAGTATGTTAGGTATTGTGCTGATGGGATGTCTAATCGGCATGAGTTTACCCTTTATTCTCAATAAATTGAAAATGGACCCAGCCAGTGCATCAGCACCTCTGGTGACTTCAATTTGTGATGCCACCGGGGTGATTATTTACTTGTTTATTGCCTCTCAATTATTGTTTTAAATACTTAGCAATTACAGCTTAAATAGAAAAAATACTTTATGCTCAATTACATCAGTCTCATTTCTGGAAGAACCTATGCCTGATCCCGGACAAAAAAATAAACTGAGCCAACAGGATGTCATTCGGCTGGAGCGGGATCTGGCCAAGTTCGCCAATATGATGGATTCGGTGGTACGGATTCCATTTACCAAGCAGGGCGTCGGGGCAGATGCTGCTTTGAGTACCATTCCGGTAGCTGGAGATATCGCAGGTTTTGTATTGACCAGTTATGCGATTTATAAAGCCCGTCAGATCGGGGTGCCGAGTGAAAAATTAAAGCCAGTCCTGAAAATGGCCGTCATGGATGCTGTGGTCGGCTTTATTCCTGTAGCGGGAACAATATTTGATATTTTTATTCGTCCTAGCCGTAAGGCACTGGGTATTGTGCATCAACATATCCGGGACGAATACCAGATTCGTACCGATCATCATGTGGTGCATCCATTTCTGCATGAAAGTCTGGAACGCAGACAACAGCAATCCGCTTTCTGGCGTAATCCTGTAGTGGCCTGGTTCTGGATTCATCTACCAGATCTTTTAGGAACTTTCTTTTTGATTCTGTTAATTATGGCCATTGGCTGGGGCACAATGCAGCTCTTTCAATGGTTTAAAGCCTGAAGGTTTATCAATATAAACTTAATAAAAAAGCCTGCATTCGCAGGCTTTTTTCTATCAAGCAATTAATATATTGCTTAAGGGCAATCGAGTTGTTGCAAAGCAGCAACACGTTGTTCAATCGTTGGGTGAGTCTGGAACAGAGCTGCCAGACTAAAACCTTGTTCCTGACCAGCAGAAATCGCAAAGGCTTTCATTTCTTTCGGCATAGCATCCGGCATTTCTGATTCAGCCTGTAAACGTAATAACGCTGAAATCATGGCCTGTTTGCCTGCCAAACGTGCACCTGCCTCATCAGCACGGTATTCACGGTAGCGTGAGAACCACATCACGATCGCTGAAGCCATAATACCAAATACGATATCCAGCACAATGGTAATCACAAAATAGCCAATACCCGGTGCTTCACCTTCTTCACGGCCGAAGATTGTACGGTCTACGAAATCACCAACTACACGGGCAAAGAACATGACAAATGCGTTGACCACACCTTGAATCAAAGCCAGTGTCACCATATCGCCATTGGCAACGTGACCGATCTCATGCGCCAGTACCGCGCGAAGTTCATCTTTATTCATGCGTTCAAGCAGACCTGTAGAAACAGACACGAGCGCATCGTTCTTGTTCCATCCTGTTGCAAAGGCATTTGACTGATAAGATGGGAAAATACCCACTTCCGGCATTTTAATGCCAGCGCGCTGAGAAAGTTGCGCAACTTCTTGTAATAACCATGCTTCTGCCTGGTTACGAGGGGCATTTGGGTCAATCAGTTCAGTACCGGTTGTTTTTTTCGCCATCCATTTAGACATGAACAGGGAAATCAGTGATCCCACCATACCGAACACAAAACAGATCACCAACAGGTTGCCTAGATTCAAGCCACCCGCGCCATGGTAACTACCGACACCGAAGAGTGACAGGATAATGCCAGCTACAACCAGTACCGCGAGGTTGGTTAGCAAGAACAAACCAATCCGCATCATTGAGAAATCCTCTTATTATAAAAAAATAATCTGATTAGAAAATGAAAATCATTGAAATCAATATGGGGTGAAATGACTAAAAATTCAAGAAAAAAATGGCCCTAGATCACAAAACACAGCTTTATTTTTTGCTGCATTTTCGCTAAGGCCATTCAGAATCAAATAATTTTGATTTGTTTATTCACTTAAATAAATTTTAGCTGCTGCTGTTGCATTCGCCGTTGCATAAGAGCCCATCGGTGCATCGGTATAACTACCATCAGCATTCATAATAATCTGACGCTGATACTTGGCTGCCTGAATGTGCGAAGTGCTGCTGCTATCATTGGAGTAGTTCGCTGAACTGGCAAGGATGCGGCCTTCACTGGATGGTGTGTTAGACGTGGTTGTACTTGCACTCAGGCCATGAGTATACAGGTTTTGAAAACGGCTGGTCACACGGCGCACATAATCCTGGGTTTCCCGGAAAGGCGGGATTCCACCGTATTTACTGACATTGCCTTCACCGGCATTATAGCCCGCCAGTGCCAGGCTGGTATTGCCATTAAAACGCTTTAATAACCAGGCCAGATATTTAGCACCCGCCATAATATTCTGATGCGGATCATAAGCATTACTAACATTAAAGCGACGTGCTGTGGCTGGCATCAGCTGCATCAAACCTTGTGCACCCACAGGGGAGCGGGCATGGGTATTAAAACCGGATTCAGTATGCATGACTGCTTTAATTAAACCTTCAGACACACCATAAGTCTGTGCGGCCTGACGAATGATCGAATCAAAAGCATTCTTATTCTTGCTATAGCTAGGCAAAACCGACGACTCGCTGCTGCCCCAGTTACTATAGCTATGAATATTGCTATCCGGATAATAAGTCTTCTTTTCGACCTGAAGATGATTATAACGGCTCTTCTTATTGGTCAATAAGGTACTGCCGTTTTTATCACGCAACTGATAGATGGTTTCACCGGCATACACCAAATGACTACAGCTCAGCATAACCAAGCTACCCATCAGTTGACACCCCAAGAAATACGTCTTTATTTTCATTGTTTATATTTGATAAATAATAAGCTAGAAAAATTCATGGATGAGTTTAACAAAAAATTACGTAATGCACAGCCTTATACGCTGCATTTATAAACGAGTATGTAAACAGGAACGCCTGTCAATATTTTGAACACTAAAATATTTTTTTTATTTAATTTAAAACCTTAGGGTTGACAGGTTTAAGTTATTGATTTTAATAATAAAATAAATTGATCAAAAAATGATCAATTTAAAGAAAAGCCTTAAATTTTGAGGTGAACAAGTTGTCAAGTCCATTTCAATCCACAAAGTTATCCACAGCTTTTGTGGACAACTGTGGAAAAGTCCAAAAGATAAGCATCTCGCCTAAAAATTGAACTAAATCGTTCAATATATCAATCAAAATAAAACATGAAAATGAAACTAATATGGCATTTGTATGAAAATAAATTCTTTTGATGCGATACGGAACCGAATCAGCTAAAATTGCGCGGTATTTTTATTTATGGGTTATTCTCGTCTATGTACTCGCCAGTTGAATCCGAGCAAGGATTTAATTTCAAACCTGAACTGCCAACAAGCTCTGCCTACTACCGTTTGTTGAAGAAGCTTCGCCGCCAGGTCGGACATGCCATTCGCGACTTCAAGATGATTGAAGATGGCGACAAGGTCATGGTGTGTATTTCTGGTGGTAAAGACAGTTATACCTTGCTTGATATCCTGCTTCAGTTTAAACGCATTGCACCGATCAATTTTGATGTAGTGGCAGTTAACCTGGACCAGAAACAGCCCGGTTTCCCGGAAGATGTATTACCGCGTTATTTAGAAGAAAATAACATTCCGTATTACATCTTGGAAAAAGATACCTACAGCATTACCAAAAAACTGACACCGGAAGGTAAGACTTACTGTGCAGTATGTTCACGTCTGCGCCGTGGTTCTTTGTACGGTTTTGCTCAGGAAATTGGGGCGACTAAAGTGGCATTGGGTCATCACCGTGATGATATTCTGGCAACATTCTTTCTGAACCTATTCCATGGGGGCAGCTTGAAAGCCATGCCGCCAAAACTGCTGTCTTCTGACAAAAAGAACATTCTGATTCGTCCATTGGCCTATGTGGAAGAAAAAGACATCATCAAATATGCACAGATGCGTCAATTTCCAATTATTCCATGTAATCTATGTGGCTCTCAGGAAAATCTTCAACGTGCCATTATCAATGACATGTTACGTGAATGGGACAATGCGCATCCAAAACGTCTGCACAGCATCTTTGGTGCCTTGCAAAATGTTTCACCATCTCAGTTAGTTGACCGCGAATTATTCGACTTTGAAATTCTGGACAGTCAGCGCGAATTCGATTTCAAAGGCAGCTGTTCAACTGAAGAGGCGGTAGAAGGTGAGAACCGCCGCATCAATATGGTCAATCTGGGCTTTGCAGCAGACTAATCAACCTATATAAAGTTAAGCCGATACAGGCATGGGCTACGGCCGATGCCTGAATCAAAAATAACGCAAGATAAGAACTACAAAAATTGAACGGTGCGTACAAAATTCGTTAGCCTTTGCCATAATGATCATGTTATAACAAGTCACAAGCATAATAGCTTCAACCTGATGTCGCCTGGATAGTCGACACAAATGAATAAATAAATTGAGGAAAGATCATGCCTGCTTTTTTAACTGATGATTGGTTTTCGACTGTAGACACGCTCACTGCACAAGCTGGTGATTTGGATTTGCCACCTGCTTTGGCGAATCTGGCAATTAATTTGGTCGTTGCAGACACTACAGGTAATACAGAATTATCTTTGGAAGGTGGCGCGATTAAAAAAGGTTTATCTCCAAATGCAAAAACAACATTGAACATGGATGGCGAAACCTTACGTAAAGTTTTCCTTGAGTTTGATATGGCGGCTGCAATGCAAGCCTTCATGACAGGTAAAATCAAGGTGCAAGGCGATATGTCTCAATTGATGGCATTGCAAACAGCGAAGCCAAGCCAAGCACAAAAAGACCTGTTCAAGAAAGTACTTGAAAATACCACAGCTTAATAGTCTTGATCTAAAAAGCTGAAGTAACAAAAAAGCTTACCCTGAAGTAAGCTTTTTTTATGGCTGAATAACTAGATTTAAATTGATCAGGCTTAAATATTCACCAGCTGTGGAGTAGTCTTGATGTGTTCCAGATAGGCACGGATACGGGTCACGTATTGAAGGGCCTGACGATAACGACCATTGTTAGCTTTATTCTGTTCCAGATAAGCATACATGTTTACCCAGTTGTTCGGATTCTTTCCTTGGGCCTGAATCCGTTTTTGCAGCTGATTCACAGCACCTGGACCCATGTTATAGGCAACCAGAGCAAACCAGTTACGATCCGGATAAGGGATATGTTCATAACGGCTCAGCATCTGGTCATAGTATTTGGCACCCCCATCAATACTTTCGCCTGGATCTGTCCGGTTGCTAACCCCCATCGCTTTTGCGGTAGAGCTTGTTAGCATCATCAGACCGCGGACACCGGTGGGAGATACGGAGTTTGGCTTTAGATAGGATTCTTGGTAACCGATCGCGGCGAGCAGGTGCCAGTCCAGATCGTACTGCTGAGCAGATTTCTGAAAGCTCGCCTTGTATGTGGGGAGGCGCTGGTTCAGATCCTGTTGAATTTCATCCCAAGAATGCTCTTCTACTACATTCTGATTGTAGAAGGAAGCAAGTTGCTTGATCGCACCGCTTTGTTTGCCTTGACAGACAAAAGCACTAGCGGTTTGACTCAAGGGATCACTAGCTGATTTAAATACCAGATTCAGATTGGCATTCAGTCCATTACTGGCCAGTGAAGACTCATCACCACAAGTGGCAGAAAAAGCCGTTAAACGCTGTTGTTCAATCGTACCCAGATCAGTGGTGGTCATGGCCAGATTGGCTTTGCCCTGCGCTACCCATTTCAGGGCCGTGGCATTATCCGGAACAGTTTTAAAATCCAGCTTAACATTCAGGCTGTTGGCATAGTTGCGAACCAGGTCGTAACCAAAACCATGCTGATGTTGTCCATCCTGAAACACAGTCGTTGGACTTTGAACTGCGACGACGGTGAGTTTGTTGCTATTTACCACATGATCATATTGAAGTGTGGTTTTAGTGGCATTGATACTATGAAAGGGGATAAGTGCCGTACTCAGTACCAGTGCTTTTACAGGGAGAGAAGAGATAAAAGAGCTAAGGCAAAGCCTCGACCCAGTGGTTGAACTACTGTGCATGTTGTCTCCGCTACAAGTAATTTATGCCCTAAAAATCACAGCCAATACTAGCCAGAAACTTTTAAAAGTTTGATAAATTCAATAAGGGTTGGGCAGTCATGACGTCATTCAAAAATGACTAAATTGATCGGGAAATATGTAGAAAAACTACATAGATTAAAAAATAAGCGATTCCAAAAGTAGGGTGCATATTAAAGATCAAAAAATGAATTGTCAAATTTTGTACATAATTTATTTTTTAAATGTAATTTAAGTTGTTAAATTTATTGAAGAAAAAAATGCATATTCTGGCTTGTCCTAAAACTCCAAATAAAATAAGCTCTTAATGTCTAAAAACTGGTTCAAAATTGGCAATTAAAACACATGAAATCTAACCTGATTACCCGTGGTGGATACGACAAATTGGTGGCAGAACTTAAAAATCTCTGGCATGAAGAACGTCCTGAAATTACCAAAAAAGTGAACTGGGCAGCTAGTCTCGGCGACCGTTCGGAAAACGCAGATTACCAGTATAACAAACAGCTTTTACGTAAAATTGATCGTCGGGTTCGTTATCTGGGCAAGCGGCTGGAAGAGCTGAGAATTGTTGATTTTTCTCCTGAACAGGAAGGCAAAGTTTATTTTGGTGCCTGGGTCGAAATTGAAAATGAACAGGGTGAGCAGAAGAGCCTTCGGATTGTAGGTGTCGATGAAATTTATGATCATCATCCGCAGCATATCTCGATTGATTCCCCAATGGCGCGTGCCCTGTTAGGCAAGTCAGTGGATGATGAAGCTGAGGTGATAACGCCAACCGGCAAGAAACTCTGGTTTATTAATTCAATTCGCTATGAAAAGCCAGAAAATTCAGAAGATTAATTAAATTGATTTTATTTTGTGCAGTTGATGCGGAGAAATTGGAAAAATATTTGCCAAGCGCAATTTTTATTTATATGATTGCGGCCATGGAAGCGTGGCAGA